>JAKEHA010000310.1 GCA_022615275.1 Candidatus Latescibacterota bacterium | reverse complement strand
GTGGAGCAGCGTATAGGGGACGCTGTAGTAGTTGTGGTCGATCTCCACGTGGTAGTCCACATTGACCCGACCACAATGCGGCGCGCTCTCTCGATCGCGCTCTCTGCGCGCGCGAGATCGGGATGGAACTTCGCGAACTTGACGAGGTCGGCTTCCTCCAAGAGCGCGCCCAGCCCGTCCACTGAAATGCGCCGGCGCGCGAGTTCGGCCAACAGCTCGTGCGTGGTACGGTCCAGTGTTTCCACGTCGAAGCGCGCCCCGAGGTAGCGCCGCACGACGTCGGCCACCAGCGTGTAGTACTCCTTCAATTCGCCGCGCTCGATCAGTCCCATACCCGCGATCTTCTCCAATTCGGCCAGGGCGATGGAGTCCGGCGGCAGGCGCACTTCGGGGGCGGCCGCGATCACGCGGCGGCGACGGCGGCGAATCCACCACACGATTGCAGCAACGAGCGCGAGTCCCGCCAGCGCGATGAGTGCCCATTTCACGTAGTCGGGCGGCACTTCCCACTGCGACTTGAGCGGGCGCACGTCCTGCGACGCGAGCGCGATGCGCCGAATGGGAACGTCGAAGCCGTCGCTCCACGCTCGCAGCGTGTCGCCATTCGGAGCGACGAAGTCGAACGGTACCGGCGGCACCGCCACGGAGTCGAGCGCCACGGGGACCATAACGACGTCGGCGATGCGTTCGACTTCTCCCTGCCTGGGCGACTCGCGCCAAGCGATCGACACCACGCGACACCTACCGGCGTCGATCTCGGCCGGCGCGACTAACATGAGTGAGTCGGGCGCCGAGAGCGTGTACGTCACCGGGAAGCGCTGGCCGACGGTCACCGAGTCGGTCGGCCCGCCGGTCGTCACGTGGACCAACCCGGCGGCGTCGCGGACCTCCGCACGAGCCCCCGCGCAGCACGCGAGCAGCACCGCCATCGCAATCGTTCGCTTCCAGTCTGTCGGCTTCATATCGAAAGACGCGCTGTCGCGCGTCTACCTTCTCTTTGCGCGCGCGCGGAAAAACACAGAGAGCGGCACGATGTAGTCCTGGCCTGCTTCCACGCGCACGCAGTCGACGCCGTTCTTGCGCATGAGCGAGTTCATCTCCCCGCGCCGGCGCTCGACCGCGGCCGCGAAGCGCTCGCGCGCGCGCTTGGAGCTGGTGTCGATGACGCGCTCTATTTGTGCCTCCTGATCCCACACCCGCACCAGACCCGCGTTGTCGATGTGCTCCTCGCGCGGGTCGGTGAGCCACACCGCCACCACGTCGTGCTTGCGCGCCGCCATCGCGAGCGGGCGCGAAAAATCGGGGGAGAGGAAATCGCTCACCACGAACACGATGGCGCGGCGCTTGGAGACGCGCAGGAGATAATCGAGCGCCTTGGCGACGTCGGTGCGGTGCCCCTTCGGTTCGTGGAAGAGGACGTCGCGCACCACGCGCAGCACGTGCCGTCGTCCCTTGTCGGGCACGATGTACTTCTCGACGTCGTCGGAGAAGACGATCGCCCCCACCTTGTCGTGGTTCTGGATGGCCGAGAACGCCAGCACCGCGCAGATTTCGGCCGCGGTGTCGATCTTGGTCTTGTCGACCGACCCGAAGCGGCCCGACGCGCTCACGTCCAACAAGAACATGACGACCAATTCGCGCTCTTCCATGAAGCGCTTCACGTACGGCACGCCCATGCGCGCGGTGACGTTCCAGTCGATGGAGCGGATCTCGTCGCCGGGCTGGTATTCGCGCACCTCGTCGAACTCCATGCCCTGGCCCTTGAACACGCTGTGGTACTCGCCCGAGAAGACGTCGTTGACCAGGCGACGCGTCGTGATCTCGACGCGACGCACGCGCTTCAAGACCTCGGCGACGCTGCGCTCTTCCGTAGCAGAGGTTCGCGTGGGTACGGTGCTCGTAGCAGTGGTTCGCGTAGCCATCTCGATCACGGCACCTCGATATGATCGAAGATGCGCTTGAGCACGGCCTCGGAATCGAGGCCCTCGGCTTCCGCCTCGTAGGTGACGATCACGCGGTGGCGCAGCACGTCGTACCCGACCGCCTTGACGTCTTCGGGCGTGGCGTAGCCGCGTCCGCGCAGGAACGCGTGCGCCTTGGCCGCGTGTGCCAAGAAGATGGTCGCGCGCGGTGAGCCGCCATACGCGATCAAATGCTTGATGGGAAGCTTGAACGATTCCGGGTCGCGGGTGGCGAACACGATGTCGAGGACGTAGTTTTTCACTTTCTCGTCCATGTAGATCTCGCGCACCGTCTGCTGCGCCTGCTTCAGCACCGGCGGGCTGACGACCGGCTCGACGCTGGGCAACTCGCCCGCCGTCACCATCTCCATGATCTGCTTCTCTTCTTCGCGCGACGGATACGTCACCTTGAGCTTGAGCATGAAGCGGTCGACTTGCGCTTCGGGCAAGGGATACGTCCCCTCCTGCTCGATCGGGTTCTGTGTCGCCAGCACGAGAAACGGGAACGCCAGCGGATAGGTCTTGTCGCCGATCGTCACCTGGCGTTCTTGCATGCACTCGAGCAGTGCGCTCTGCACCTTGGCGGGGGCGCGGTTGATCTCGTCGGCCAGAATGAAATTGGCGAAGATGGGACCCTTCTTGGCCGTGAAGGTGTGGTCGCGCGGGTTGTAGACCTCGGTGCCGACCAAATCGGCCGGCAACAAGTCGGGCGTGAATTGAATGCGCCGGAACGCCGCGTCCACCGAAGACGCCAGCGTTTTCACCGAGAGCGTCTTGGCCAGGCCCGGGACGCCTTCGATCAGCACGTGGCCGTCGCACAGAATGCCAATCAATAGGCGGTCGACCAGGTACTTCTGGCCGACGATCACGCGCTGGATGGACTTCTGGAGAACCGGAACGAAGCGGCTCTCGCGCTCCACGCGCTCGTTCAGGGCTTGAATCTCGTACTGCATCGTCACCTCCGCCGGGGCTTTTGCGCCGGCAATCGACTCGATTGAACGTCCTTGGGACGCAGCCGGTTCCGAGGCCCAACTGCCCAGATTCCGGCGGGTTGCGCCGCCCCGCCGTCGTGCGCTACCATCGGCGTTTCGCGAAAGGGACTGTGTCGGGAAGCGGCGCGAAAATGGCGAAACGGGAACGGTCATGATAACCCAAGAAGTCGCTAAGTCAAGTCGGGGCAAAGAGGCGGTGGCGGTGCGCTTGCCCGCCTACGGCTGGGTCGGGCTCGTCTCGATGATCGTGTTCGAGGTGCTCCTCTTTTCGACCGACAGCGAGTTCGTCGGGTGGTTCTTCACACCCGTCCAGTGGACCGGGCTGATCCTCTTTCTCGACGCCAACCTCAAGCGCCGGCGCGGGACCTCGCTGGTCGCGGACCACTTCGGCGAATTCCTGATCTTGTGCGCCGTCTCGATCGCGAGCTGGCTCGTGTTCGAGGGCTATAACCTCCTGCTCAAGAACTGGCGCTATTTGAGCCTGCCCGACAACCCCTGGGTTCGCTTCCCCGGGTACGTGTGGGCGTTCGCCACCATAT
>JAKEHA010000309.1 GCA_022615275.1 Candidatus Latescibacterota bacterium | reverse complement strand
TCTGTCCTGAAGAGCTACCGTGGCAGGGCCTCGGGTGTCGATTCGGCCGCCACCGCGCCCTCGCGAAATGCGGCCACCTGCCAGCGCGTCGCATCGGCCGGGAGCGAGCCGCCGTCGATTACAGCGGATTCCTCGCCCGTCGCGGGCAACCGCATGATCTCCGAGAGATCCTCCCGGAGTAGAACGACCTGGTACGAATCGGCGTCGGGGACCGAGGTCCAGCTCAATGCGACGGCGCCATCCGACAATACGCGCGCCGCTCCCAGGGTCACCACGGTGCGCGCATCGCCGCGAACCACCGGCTCGTCGGAGCCCTGGCGCTGCTGCACGACCACACCCGCGATGACGACCATCACGGCGGCTGCCGCCCCGAATCGAAAGGTGGGCATCTCGAACCAGCGCCCGCGCGGCTTGCGGGGGGCACCGGCGGTCGCTTCGACGCCTTCGATGCGTTCTTTGATGAAGGCCGCCAGTCGGGCGTCGGCCTCGCCGACCTGCGCGTGGCGGGGGGCATCGGCGCGGAGAAACTCCCGATACGCGACGAGCATCGCGCTGCAGCGCGCGCATTGCTCGGTGTGGCGCCGCCTAGGATCGTCGGGGCCGAGAGCGTCCAGCGTCCCCAGCGCTTCCATGGGGATGCATGCGTCCATCGTATCTCCTCCCTCGTTGCCGGCCGCCCGGCCCGTGCGTCATTGCGACTCCCAGGCGGCTCGCAGCTTGCGTCGCGCGCGCTGCAGGAGGGCCCGCGCGCCCGACTTGTGATCCAGACTCATCACGGCCGTGATCTCGTCCACCGGCAAGAGCTCCGAGTACCGGAGCCAGACCGCCTTGCGCTCGTCGTCATCGAGGACGCGCGCGGCGAGATCCAGGAGCCGTTGACCCTCCATCTCCGTCTCGAGCCGTTCGTCGAAGCCGGGCCCGTCGTCCACCAACGAATCGGGCTCGATGTCTTCGCGCCGCGCATCGTTGCGCATCTCGTTCAAGCACCGATTGCGCGCGATCACGAACAGCCAGGACGAGAAGGTGGCGCGTCCCTCGAACTCGCCCAGCCGCTGGTACGCGGAGAGGAGCACCTCCTGGGCCATGTCGAGCGCCCGCTCGTGCTCACCCACGTACCGAAAGCACCAGACGTAGACCGGGCGGCGGTACCGCCGGAGCAGCTCCCCGGCCGCGGCGCGGCCGATTGCACTGCCCGGGTCCGACCGCGCCCGCTCGACCAGGTCCCGGTCGGGGATCCCGGTCGGAGGGCCGCCTCCTTCCCTCATTGAGTGAGACATAGAACGTCCACAGCGATCACAAAGGAATCACGTCTGTATGGTACCGCGCCCCCTCACTATTACCCAGGCGGCCCCGGCGAGGACGGCGGCAATCAGCGCGATGAGCAGATAGCGCTTGCCGGCCGGCTGTGCGCCCAGTCGGACCGTGACATCGCCGTCCCCGATTAGCACAAACCCAGCCCAATAAAAGGGATGCGGGCGATCCTCGCGGACCTCGAGTTGCGCCGCGCGCAGCGCCGGAGCCACCGACTTCCCATCCGAGAGCTGGTTGTAAAAGCGCTCCATGAGGTCGGCGGTCACTCCGTCGTCGACCTCCCAGATGCTCGCCACGAGGGAGCGGGCCCCGGCGGCAAAGAAGGCCGCCGCTACTCCCAGGACGCCTTCGCCCTGGGTGGCCCGGCCGAGTGCGGATTCGCACCCCGATAGCACCACCAGGCGGGCGTCGCTCTGGGCGGACGCGATCTGGGCGGCCCGCGCATAGGGATCGACCGGGAGTGCTCGGGCCCCTTCGACCGACGCGGTTGCCGCCGCCTCGCCTTGCGACGCCGCGGCCCGCGCCTCGGCGAGCTCGGTCGAACCGTCGTCGGCGCCGGCTTCGGTGATCAGGATGCCGGAGTGCCAGGGCCGCTCCGCGTCGACGCGAACGTGCGAGGCCACGTGCACGACGTCGTGGTGCGCCATCGCGTCGATGAAGGCGTCGCGGTCGGGCGCGCGCAACCGCTCGACGTTTCGGTAGCGCGAGGCCAGGCGGTTGATCTCGCGACGCGCGCCCTGCAGCTCGCTCGCCTGCGACGCGACCGCCAGCACGGAGGCGTAATTCCCCGACGCGTAGGGGCGCGCCACGCGTCCCCGCTGGAGCCGCAGCATGGTGGCCGATGGGACGCGCACCACGTCGCGCGCGACCAGCATGGGCACGTCGGGGTCGCTCGGACACACCAGCGTTTCGACCGGCAACGCCGCCAGCCATCCGTCGGTCGCGACGTACACCCGCGTCGACGGGCCCACGACCTGTGCCATCTTGCCGAAGAGCGCCATCCCCAGCGAACGCGCCGCCGCGTGCACGTCGCCGGGCTCCGAGGAGTCGACCGGCCGCTGCGCCAGCAGCCGGTGGTAGCGGCTCACGTGCTTCTGGATGTCGCCCGCGCCGTCGATACTCGCGAGGAGCAGCGACCCGTTCGTGACCGCGAACGCGAGCAGGTCGCGGCCCGCGAAGGTGAAATCGACCAGGCATTCGCCCGGGTGGAGCACGGTGGTCTGGATCTCGCTCGCGGTCACCGGGACCGAGAAGCTCGGGTCGATGTCGCGCGCGCGCCGCGGGTCGGCCACGCGTTCGAGCAGCGTGCGCGCCTTGATCTCCTGGATGAAGTCGAACAGCCGCCGCTCGCGCTCGTCGCGCTTGACCTCGCGCGGCCAGTCGAGCAGCACCGTGCTCAATTCCAAGAGCGGCTCCCCCAAGGAGACGCGCTGCGCCTCGCGCAGGTGGAACTCGCTCGCGCGCAGCGAGCGCGCGGCGAACATGGCGCGCGCGCGCTGGAACCACGCGTACGCCATCTCGACCTCGCCCGCCTCGCGCAGGCACATGCCCAGCTCGGTGGCGGCGACCACCGCCGCGGTGGTGTCGGAGCGCGAGGCCGCGTCGTCCCAGGCGGCGCGCGCCGTGCGCCCCGCGCGCGGAACGTCTCCGCCCGCTCGCAGCGTGCGCGCCCACATCACGTACGCCGCCGCGCGCCACGGCGAGGGTGTGACGCGGCGCAGGTCGACGAAGTGTGAATCGAGAGCGGCGTTGGCGGCGGCGACGGCGTCCTGCGCGAGGAGTGCCGCCGCGAGGCCGGTCGCCGCCTCGACGCGGTTCTCGATGGAGCCGTGCGCCGACAGCGCGCGCCGGTAGCACGAGACTGCGCCCACGTGGCGACCCTGGGCGATGCGCACGTTACCGAGTTCGCACAACAGGGTATGCACGCCCGGCGTGTAGCCCCACTTGCGCGAGCGCTCGAGCGCGTCGACCAGAACCGATTCGGCCGCCGAGTAGCTGCCGAGCAGCACGTTGATATCGGCGACATTGGCGGCCGCGGCATCGATGTCGGGGGCGTCCGCGACGCGCTTGAGTTGATACGCGCGACGGAAGTACCGCTCGCTGACGGCGAGGTCGCCGTGCTGGTACTCGATCGTCGCGAGGTTGTTCCACACGTCGGATTCCTGGCTCTTGTCCCCCAGACTTTGGGCGATGACGAGCGCCTCTTGATAGACCGACTTCGTCTGCGCGACCTCGCCCTGGCGCTCGAGCACGCGCGCGAGTCCGATCAGCGCGGTCAATTCCTGGGCCGGGCGCGCGGCCGCGCGGAAACCACGCACCGCGGTCTCGTACTCGCTGCGCGCGATGTCCAGGTTCTCGCGCAAGAGGTGCACGTAGCCGACGAGCAGGTGCCCCCACGACTCGTTGCGCGTGTTTCCGATCGCGGCCGCGAGCGGGATGCGCTCCTCGTTCATGCGCAGACACTCGTCCAGGCGTCCGTCGATCATGGCGAAGAAACTCTTCACGCCCAGCGCGTTGATCCAGCCCAGCGTGTCGCCTTCGGTGACCGCAATGGCGTGCGCGCGGTCGAGGTCGGCCAAGCCGCCGGGCACGCGCAGGATCTGCCGGGCGCGGCCGCGCTCGTAAGTCATGCGCCCGACACCCATGGAGTCGCCCGCGGCGCGCGCGCGTTCGATTCCCCGCTGCGCAAACGCGATCAGGGTTTGGTAGGCGCCCGCGTCGAAGAGCGAGTCGGCGGTGCGGTCGGCGGGGCCGGGGTGGCGGTGGGAACGGGGCGGTAGCGCGGCGAACGCCGCAAGCGCCGACACCAGAATGATCAGCGTGACCAGGCGAGACATGGGCTCGGGGTTCGAAGTCCTCCTCGCGTGTCACCCTAACGGAAGCGGGCGCAAACCGGCCAGAGGGAACTTGTTACCGGGACCGGCGTCCCTTCCCGCCGTTGGCGCGGTCGTAGGTGAACTCCATCTCCTCGAGGGTGCCGTCGTCCCCTTCGACTAGGACGAACACCTTGAGGCCCTTGTCCCCCGACCGGCGGTACGTGAGCCCGTCGAAGATCGCCTCGTTGTCGGTCACGCGCACGAGGGGGTACTCGACCACCTCGTCGTGCTCTTCCCAGCCGGTGAGGTCGTCGTTGAAGTGCTTCAAGGTGAGGGTCAGGCTCCCGTCCGTCTCCGCGATGGTCAGCAATTCGTAGAAGATGGTTTCGCCCTCTTCGATTAGCCGGAACATCCCCATCATCGCGCCGCCGGCGGCTTCGCTCCAGACTTCCTCGGCGACCGCGTCGATGCCGGTCCCCTTCCACCAGCCCGCGATCCAGGCCACGTCGGCGAGCTTCGCCTTGGGCATGTTCTCCATTTTTTCGAGCCGGAACGTGTTCTCGGTTGCCTGGGTTTGCGCGAATGCGGGTGGGGCGAACGACATCGCCACGAGCGCGACACACAACACACGTGTCATTGGAAGCCTCCTTGGCGCGTGAGTGTACGGACAGGAGGCGACGGTTGCAGCTACTCTTCTTGGGGGTCGTGGCGGCCGGTGACGACCTTGACGGTCGTGATGAGCTGGCCGGCGTGGCGGGTGGTGTGCTCGGCGGCATGGAACAGAACGCCGAGGACCGTCGAGGGCATCATCGAGCGCCCGATCCGGCGCTCGATGGTGAGGCTTTGCTCGGCGGTACATCGCAATTGGCGCAGCGCCCGCTCGACCGACGTCGCCACGAGCTCGATCAGGTCGTCGGCGCCGGCGTCGATCTCGCCGCTCTTCTCCAAGGCCAGGGCCACGCGTTGGGAATCCGTGAGCGTCTCCCCGCGCGCGTAGGTCATCAGCCGGTCGAGCGATTGGGCCATGTGAAAGAGATGGAAGCCGGCCGAGGCCGCCCCTCCGGGGCGGGTCCAGAGGGCATCGTCGGAGAGCCCCTCGGCCGCACGCGCGACGTCCTCCTTCGCCTGCAGGAGAGCGTGGGCCACGGGCATGAGCAAAGGCGGTATGCCGTATACGGGGCCGCGGAGCCAGACTTCGGTTTGCGTATTCATAACCATGGGTGTGCTACCATTCTCCCCTACCCTGGTAGTTTAGTCGGATTGGCGCGAATTCCAACCTCAGATTGTGGAGGTGACGCGTGTGAAGCGGGTTTTTCTGGCCATCCTTAGTAGTTCGCTTTTCGTGGACGTCGCGCCCAGGGCCGACACCCTCGTCATTCGACGCGATCCCGTGAACTACGACTGCTCGCTCACGATCGCTGAGCCCGGACCCTTCTCTCTTTACGTCGTTCACATTTTCAATAGTGGTTCGACGGCATCACACTGGTGGATCGACGATTCCTCGGGGATCATGCGGACCGGCGTGACGCTGAACGCCGCCTATCTGTCGCTCGGGGATCCTTACGCGGATGTCCAGGTCGCCTACGGAGGGTGCGTTCTCGGCGACCACGTTCTTTTTAGGCTGGATTACTTGGCCAGCGTCGACGACGTCACAGCGCCGTGCTCGCAAGTCCGCATCCGACCCGCGCCGACGTCCGGCATTCCCGGCGAATTGGCGGTGCTCGACTGCAATCTCAATTTCGAGAGCGCGAACACGGCGCCGTTCGCCATCAACGGCCCGACGGATCCATTCGAGTGTGAGTGCCCGCCCCTCGGTACCGAACCGTCGACCTGGGGGAAAGTGAAGAGTCTCTACCGCTAGCGCAGACTCGCGATCCGATCCAGCGAATCGCTGGTCCAATCGAGGACCGTCTCTATGCCGGGGACGATCCCGCTCGGACCCAGGCCCAGCCAGATCGTGACGAGCACCGAAACGAACAGGACCGTGCGCACGCCCCAGTCGTCGAAGACGGGAGCCGCGTCGGCCTTGGGCTTGCGCATGTACATGTAGACGACAACGCGCAGGTAATAATAGAGGGAGAGAGCACTGTTGAGCACGCCCACCACCGCGAGCCAGGTGAGCCCGCGGTCGATGGCCGCACTGAAAATGTAGTACTTGCCGAAGAAGCCCGCCGTGGGCGGAATGCCCGCCATCGCGAACATGAAGAGCGCCATCACGGCGCCGAGCACGGGGCGCCGCAATCCCAGCCCCGAGAAGTCTTCCAGCTCGAGTCCGCGCGAGTCTTCGCGGTTTTCGAGCGCCGAGATGAGCGCGAAGGCGCCCAGCGTCATGAACGCGTACACGACCAGATAGAACATGACGCCCGACGCGGCCTTGGTGTTGTCGAGGCCGAGCGCCGCCATGCCGATCAGGATGTAGCCCGCGTGCGCGATGCTCGAGTATGCGAGCATGCGCTTGACGTTGCGCTGCACGAGTGCCACCACGTTTCCGAGCGTCATGGTCGCGATCGCGAGCACGACGACGATGTCGACCCACTGCGCGCGCGCCGGCATGAAGCTCATGTAGAACAGGCGCAGGAAGGCCGCGAAGGAGGCCGCCTTGACGGCACCCGCCATGTAGCCGGTCACCGGCGAAGGCGCACCCTGATACACGTCGGGCACCCACATGTGGAACGGCACGGCGCTCACCTTGAACACGAAGCCCACCAGCAAGAGCGCGATCGCGAACAGGAAGGGCGGCTCTTTGATCAGCTCGCGCGAGGTGGCTTCGACCACGATCCCCTTGAAGTTCATGGTTCCGCACAGGCCGTAGATGATCGACATTCCGTACAAGAAGAACGCGATGGCGAAAGCACCCAGCAGGAAGTACTTCATGGCCGCTTCGTTGGCGAGGAAGTCGCGGCGGCGGAAACCGACGATGACGTAGATGGCGAGGCTCATGAGCTCGATGCCCAGGAACACCGACATTAGATCGTACGCGGTGACGAGGACGAACATGCCCGCGGTCGATAGCAAGAGAAGCGCGTAGTACTCGCCGCGGTGGATGTTGAACCGGTGGAGATACCCGGACGAGACCAGAATGGTCGCGAGCGACGAGACGACACAGATGCCGGCGAAGAAGAGCGCGAAGCGATCGACGATGAGCATGCCGTTCAGGATGGGCCAGCCCTCGGCGTTCCACAGCGATGCGATGCTCCACAGGGCTGCGACGTGCACGATCCCCGCGAACCAGGCCTGCGCGCGCGCCGCCTTCTCGTCGATGGCCGACCACGCGAGCAGCATGCACGCGCCGCCCGATAGAATGAACAGCGGCATCAGCAAGCGGGCGATCTCCGCGTTGAATTGTGGCATTAGTCGAGATCCTCCGGGCGTCCCGCGGCGGGTGTCGCCGGTGGGGCCCCCGCCGCGTCAGACGGCGGGGTAACCGGTGACAGGACCCGCCGCGCAGCGTTACTCTGCGCGGCGGTCTCGATCGCGCTGTCTTCGTCGTTCATCGCCTGCTGCACGCTCGTCATCTGGTCGACGAACTTGGTGATCGCGGGCTCCATGCGCTCGGTGAAGGGCGTCGAGTAGATGCCCATCCAGAAGATCATCACGAGGATCGGGACGAACACGAGCACCTCGCGCGGTGTCAAGTCTTTGAGGCTCGCGTTTTTCTCGTTGGTCACCTCGCCGAAGAACACGCGCTGGAACATCCACAGCATGTAGATGGCACCCAGTACCACTCCGCTCGCGGCCAGGATCCCCCACCACGCGTTGGTCTGGAACGCGCCGATCAGAATCAAGAATTCGTGCACGAAGCCGTTGAGCGGCGGGAGCCCGATCGACGAAAGTGCGACGATCATGAACACGGTGGCGTAGACCGGCATCACCTTGGTCAGCCCCCCGTACTCGGAGATCATGCGGGTGTGGCGTCGCTCGTAGATGACGCCCACCAGCAAGAAGAGCGCGCCGGTCGAGACGCCGTGGTTGATCATGCCCAGCATCGCACCCTGCACCGCCTGCACGTTGAGCGCGAAGAGTCCCAGCATGACGAAGCCCAGGTGCGACACCGATGAGTACGCGACCAGCTTCTTCACGTCCTGTTGCACCATGGCCACGCACGCGCCGTAGATGATGCCGATGATCGAGAGCGCGGCGATGTACGGTATCGATCGTATGGCCGCCTCCGGGAACATCGGCATCGCGAAGCGAATGAAGCCGTACGTCCCCATCTTGAGCAGCACGCCGGCCAGGATCACCGAGCCGGGTGTGGGCGCTTCCACGTGCGCGTCCGGGAGCCAGGTGTGGAACGGGAACATCGGCACCTTGATGGCGAACGCGACCGCGAAGGCGAGGTACAGCAACCACTGCTGTTGCGACGTGAGCGCGGTGCCGAGCAAGAGCGCGAGGTCGAAGGTCAGCTCGCCGGTCTGCACGCGGTGCTGGTGGACGACGTACAGGATCGCGACCAGCATCAGCAGCGAGCCGATCATCGTATAGATGAAGAACTTCACCGTGGCGTAGACGCGCCTCTCGCCGCCCCAGATCCCGATCATGA
>JAKEHA010000308.1 GCA_022615275.1 Candidatus Latescibacterota bacterium | reverse complement strand
GTACCTCACGCACTGGCCGTAGGCGAACGACGCCGACCGCATCCATTTCGGGGCCGGCGAAGCCGCGGGACGGCTGAAGCAGTACCCGCGCTCGCTCGCGCACTTTCAGGCGGCCGCACGGAGCGACTCGGTGGGATTGGCGGTGGAAGCCTCTTGGCAGCGCGTGGCCATTACGGACGCGTGGTACCAGGACGCGGAGCCAGCCCGGGCAAAAGCGAGCGGCGACTCGCTGGCGGGCCAGCTCGTCGCCGCTTGTAAGGAATTCACGCGCCGCTTCCCCGCCGACGCGCGCTGCGCGGACGTGGTGTGGCGCGGTGGCAACGTCGCCTACGCGCACGGATGGTATCCCGACGCCGCCACCGCCTTCATGCTCTTCGGCGACCGCTTTCCGGCCGACGCGCGCGCGCCGCGCGCGGTGCGCATGGCCGGCGACGCGCGCTACCAGCGCGGGGAGTACGACCAGGCCGGTGCCGCCTACGAGAAGGCGCTGACCCTCGCGCGCTCGGCCAAGCAGGACACGCTGGCGACGTCTTTGGAGAAATCGATTCCGGTGTGCTACTACAAGCACGCCGAAGCCGTCGCCAAGGACAAGGGCGAAGGCGACGCGGCACCGCTGTTCGCGCGCGTCGCGCGCGACTGGCCCGCCTTCCCGCACGCCGACCTGGCGCTCTATCGCGCGGGGCTGGGCTACGCGGAGAAGAAGAGCTACGTCGACGCGGCCGGCTCCTGGGAGCAGCTGCTCGCGAAACACCCGAAGAGCGAATACGTGCGCGACGCCACCATCCAGATCGCGATCGCGTACGAGAAATCGGGGAACGCCCAGAGTGCCGCCGCCGCGTACGAGCGCTTCTCGCGCGCGTACCCCACCGACCCCGATGCGCCCGAAGCGCTGCTCAAAGCCTCCGAGATCCTGGCGGCGGCCAAGGACGAGGCCGGCGCGGAGCGGATGCGCACGCTGTTCATCGAGCGCTTCCCCGGCGAGACCGAAACCGTGATGCAGATTCGCGCGGTGCGCGCGGAGAAAGAGCTCGCGGGCGTGTCGACGGGGACGTCGAAGCTCTCGTCGCTGCTCTCGGTGGTGAAACCGAAGCAGGGCGCGCCTACTCCTCCATCGAGCGACCTCGCGGCCTACCTCGCGCTGGCCAAGCAGCACCCGGAGCTGGCCTCACCCGCGATCATGGCCAAGGTCGACTACCTCACGGCCGAAGAGGCCCACACCGAGTACGCGGGCATGAAGCTCACGCAGCCGCTGCCCAAGTCGCTCGAGAAGAAGAAGGCCAAGCTGGAGTCCACTCTCGAGCTCTATAACAAATGCTCGTCCCACGGCATCGCCGAGTACACGCGCGCGGCCGCGTACCGCGTCGGGCAGTCGTTGATCGAGTTCGGCGACGCGCTGGTCGCGAGCGAGCGCCCCAAGGACCTCGCCGGCGACGACCTGCTCGCGTACGACGACGTGCTGAACCAGCAGAGTTGGGAGTTCTACGACCGCGGCGAGGACGTGTGGTCCGACCTGCTCCAGCAAACGCGCGAGGAAAAGGACGACCCCGGGCAGTGGATCGCGCGCACGCGGGACTCGCTGTGGCCGCGATTGGCGCAGCGCTTCCTGTTCCAGCCCGAGATCAAACACCCGCTCGTGGCCGCCAAACCGCCCGCGGAGACGGGGTCGAAATGACCGGGGCGCTTCGCGAGACGGAACGGGCCTTGCGTAATGGGAATGGGTCGGAATTTTCCGATCCCAAGCAGGAACAACTGGGAACAACGGCACCGTTCATGACGAACCTGCTGCACGACTTTGCACGGCCGGCGCGCGTCGCGTGCTGGGCGTTCACGGGGCTCCTGCTCGCCGCAACCGCGGGGTGCGGCGGGCTGGGCTTCGTGCCCGGCCTGGGCGGGAGCGACGAGCCGAAGCCGATCGAGCCCGAGGAAGCCATCGACCAGCTGACGGCCACGCGCGCGCAGCTATCACTCGCGTCCCACGAGCCCTATTGGTCCTTCCGCATGGGCGAGCTGTACGCCGCCGCGGATTCAACCGCGCACGCGATGCAGTATCTGGGCAAGGCGCTAGCGCTGGATCCGTCGCACGCGCCGGCCGCGACACTCTTGTCGAAGCTCTATTACAACAGCGGCATGTACGCGCAGGGCGTGGACATGCTGGACGGATTCCTGGCCCGCAACCCGCAGGCGCCCGACGAGATTCGAGCGGCCCTGGCGCTCCACCTCGACGCCGTCGGCGAGATCGCGCGCGCCGAGGCGGTGCTCGCGCAGTGCGCGCGCGATTCCGAGGCCGCCAACGAAGCGCGCGCGTACGTGATCCTGCGCGGGCAGAATCCCAAGTCGGCGCTCGCGTCGGCCAAGCAGGCGCTCGATGCCGACGACGGCAGTGCCGTCAATCACAACAACTACGGCATCGCGCTCTTGCACGCCGGCCGGCCCGTCGAGGCCCGCGAGCACTTCAAGAACGCGTTGTCGATCGACGACAAGCTGGCGGGCGCGCTCTACAACATGGCCATCGTCGAGGCGTTCTACTTCTTCGACGACGCGGCCGGGCGCGAGTGGTTCGCCAAGTACAAGAAGGTCGCGAGCGACGACCCCGACGATCTCGCGGCGCGCTTCGGCACCAAGGTGAGCGCGTCGGGGAACGCGCCCAAGCAACCGTGAGGACGCCATGAAGATTTGCGTTTGCATCGTGACGGCACTGTGCATCGCGGGTTATTCCGCGAGCGCGCACGCGGCGCCCCCGACGCAGAAGGCCGTCGCCGCCGATTCGACGGCGGCGCACAAGAGACCGGCTGGGAAGGCGAAGGCCGCGCCGCCTATCCGCACCATCGACGCCATCAACATCGAGGGCGAGATCGCGGTACCGCAGGTGCTATTCATCACGTCCCGCGACAACCGTCGCTATCGCGACGGCCTGGGCAGGAACTTTCGTTTGGGCACGCTCGACGTGGCGCGCGACCTCGCGACGCCGAAGCGCTTGTGCGTGGCCGGCCAGTCTGGAAGCAAGTCCGAGTCTCTCAAGGAGGAGTAGAGATGAATCCGATCGCGTCTTTTGCACATTTTTTCAAGGCCGGCGGGCCGTACATGTACGCCATCCTCGCCGTGGGCGTGGTGATCCTCGCCTTCGTCGCGGAGCGATTCTTCGTCATCGGCCGCACGGCCGCGTTCAACGCGGGCAAGTTCACCAACGACGTGGTGAGCCGCCTGGCCAAGGGCGACGTCAACGGCGCCGCGGAGATGTGCCGCCGCACCAAGCACCCCGTCGCGCAGGTGGCACACGCCGTCATCTCGCGCGCCGACAGCGACGAGGAGAGAATGCAGGTCGCGGCCGACGGCGCCGCCATGGTGGCGCTGCCGCCGCTCTCGCGCCGGCTGCCGTACTTGAACATGCTGGCCAACGTTTCGACGCTGCTGGGCCTGTTGGGCACCATCTTCGGCCTCATCACGGCTTTTTCCGCCGTGGACGCGGCCGACCCCTCGCAGCGCTCGGCCTTCCTCGCGCGCGGCATCTCGGAGGCGCTCAACACGACCGCCTTCGGTCTAATCGTCGCGGTGCCGACGCTCCTACTGCACGGCTTCCTGGTGAGCAAGGTGGAAGCGGTCGTGGAAGCGGTCGACCAGGCTTCGGTGCGCGTGATCGACGCCTTGAGCCGCCGCTCGGCGCGCGCGGCGTAGCGGCGTCGTAACAGCCGGGGATAAGCCGATGTCGATGTACGCACGTAGAAGCAGCCGCCACGTGGTGGACGGCCAACTCGAGCTCATGCCGTTGATGAACGTCTTCGTGGCGTTGATCCCCATGCTGCTCCTGTCGGCGGTCTTCATCAAGATCTCGGTCATCGACTTGAGCGCGCCTCCCACGGCGGAGAGCGACGCCGACCGGGACAACAAGCCCAAGCTCGCGCTCGCGGTCACGATCAAGGACGACTACTTCGTCGTCGAAGGCGATCGGATTCAAAAACGCGTGATCGTGCGCGCGCAGGAGAACGCCGAGGAGCAATTGAGCGGTGCCTTGGGCGAGATCGTGGCGCAGTACCCGGACAACCACGAGATCATGATCATCTCGCAGGCCAAGACGAAGTACGAGGACATCATCTCGGTGATGGACATCTCGCGCGACGCCGGCCTGCCGTCGGTTTCCCTGTTGGGCGCCGACTGATCGGGAAGGGATCACGATGAGCAGGAGACGCAACAAACGCTTCGACCCCCGGCGCGGACAAGCCGGCATCACGATGACCTCGCTGATGGACATCCTGACCACGCTGCTCTTGTTCGTGCTGAAGAGCTTCGTCATCGAGGGCGAAGCGGTGACACCCGTGCCCGGCGTGACGCTGCCCGAGTCGACCAGCCTCGCCGTGGCGCAGTCGGCCGTGGTTATCGCCATCTTCGACGACGTCGTCATGATGGAGGGCGAAGTCGTGGCCACGGTTTCCAAAGCCTCCCGATCGCGCGACCTCTTCATCGAGCCGCTGGCCGCGCGGTTGGAAGAAGCGCGTGAGAAGTCGCTCGAGATCGCGCGCCTGCGCGGCGAGTCCGAGGAAGAGTTCATGGGCAAGGTGTCGATCCAAGGGGACCGCGAGATTCACTTCGCGATCCTGCAGCGCGTGATGTACACGTGCAGCCAGAGCGGCTTCGAGAACATCGCATTGGCCGTCATCGAGTCGTCGTCGTAGGAGAAGCGATGGGCATCGCGACATCCAGCTACGATCCGCGCTACCAGCAGCCCATGATCGGGTGGGGCCGCATGGACCCCGTCTTGAAGAAGTGCCTTACGGGTTCTTCGATCATCGGACTGCTGATGCTCATCGTGATCGTCCTCGCCCCCGCGCTTCCGGACAGGCCGAAGACGCTCGACGAGGTGTCCGACCGCAT
>JAKEHA010000307.1 GCA_022615275.1 Candidatus Latescibacterota bacterium | reverse complement strand
CTCACCGGAGAAGGCGCCGCAACCGATCGTCGACCTGGTCACCGCCGCATTCGCGGCCCAGGACGCCGAGGTCCCAGGCTAGGCGGAAGCCGAGCGCGAGCGCCGCTCGAAGGTCATCCACGCCGAGGGCGAACACCAGGCGGCCGGCAAGCTTCGCCAAGCCGCCGACGTGATCTCGGGCAACCCGGCCACGCTGCAGCTGCGATTCCTGCAGACCTTGACCGAAGTCGCGGCCGAGAAGAACTCGACCATCGTCTTCCCGATCCCCATCGATCTCTTCGAGCCGCTGATCGCGAGCTTGCGGCGATCGCGACCGGCCGACTAAAGCCCGCGGCGGGCGAGGCCTCGGGCGTGCCTGCCGATTCTCGCGCACGCGTGTGCGCCAAGTTTCGCAGGTGCGTCGCGGCGTTCGCGGGACACGACGCGGCGCGCGGGGCACAACTCTCCCTCGCGGGGACGCGGGCGCGCGTGCGAGAAGCGGTTCCCCCCTCCGCGCGGCTCCCGAGACGTCGGGTATGCGGCTTGCAAGGTTGCGTGTGCATGGCTCCCAAACTCGACAACCGAGTGATTGCCCGCTACCTGGACGGCACGCTGGTGCGCGGCACCACGTTCGACTTCGCGCCCACCAAGACGAGTTTCCACGTGGACGACGGCCGCGGCACGCGCGAGATCGATGTCGGCGATCTCAAGGCGGTCTTCTTCGTGCGCGACTTCGAAGGCGACGCCGGTTACCACGAGAAAAAGGGCTTCTTCTCGACCTACCCGCACGGCAAGAAGGTCATGGTCGAGTTCATCGACGGCGAAGTTCTCTTCGGCTACACGCTGAGCTACACGTCCCGCGGCGTCGGGTTCTTCGTCTTCCCGGGCGACCCCGACAGCAACAACGAAAAGGTCTTCATCGTACACGGGGCCACCAAGCGGGTGAAACTCCGCTCGTCCGGCAACCAGCCCGACTTCCCCTACGCGCGCTAGAGCGCGCTCTCTTCTTTTTCGCGGTAACGCTTTGACACCCGCGACGACGGGCGGCTATCATCCCGCCCGTCGACCATGCACCATCGCGCGTTTTCAATTCTGCTGTTCGCGGTCGCGGGCCTGGCCGGCTGCCGCGACGCCGCCATTCACCATTACAACCTGGGTATCGATGCGATCGAGCGCGGTGACACGACCGCGGCGGTCGCGGAGTTCGAGAAGTCGATCGCCGAGCGCCCCGACGATCCCGACGCGCACCTGAACCTCGGCGTGGCACTGCTCGGTCGCGGCGAGGCCGAGCGCGCACTCTCCGAGTTCGAAATCGCCGCGCGCTACATCCCCGACGACGTCGACCTCCACATCAACATGGCGGAGGCCTATCGCGCCCTCGGCCGCCCACAGGCGGCGCGCACCGAGTACGAGTGGGCGATCAAGCGGGCCCCCGAGAACGTGGCCGCATTGTCCGGCTACGGGCGGCTGCTGATGGACGGCGGTTCGATGGAGACGGCGCACGGTCAGTTCGTCAAGGCTCTGGCCGCCGACCCCGGCCACGCACCCACGATGTTCCACATGGGCTGGCTCTACCTCGAAACCGGACGCCCCACCGAGGCGACGCACTACTTCCTGCGCGGACTCCAGATCGCGCCCAAGTCGAGTTACGGCCGGCTGGGCCTCGCCGAGGCGTACCGGGTGCGCGGGATGGACGCGGAGGCGCTGTCGGAGTTCCAGAAGGCGTACGCCGCCGATTCGTCGAACGTCGAGGCGATGGTGGGGATCGGCAAGTGCCAGACGCGGGCCGGCAACTACGTGCCCGCCGAGCGCATTCTCGAACGGGCGCACGCGCGCGCACCCGAGGACGCCCGCGTGCTGACCCTGCTCGCGGACGTGTACTTCGCGCGCGACCGCCGGGCGGAGGCGGTCGCGTTCTATCGGCGTGCGATCCAACTCGACGAGAACAATGCCGACGCGTACCTCGGCCTCGGCACCGCGCTGGAAGCCGCCGGCGAACTCGACGCGGCCGAGGAGGCCTTGCAGGCCGCGCTGCTCTACGACCCCAAGAGTGCCGCCGTCATGTATCGCCTGGGGATGGTGTACCTGGGGAAGAACGAGAAGACGCGCGCGCGCGCCTATTTCGAAATGGCGATGGACAACGTCGGCGACGACCCGGCCCTCAAGACCAACATTCGCACCGGCCTCGACGAATCCCGCTGATCAGCCGCCGCCGCCGGTGTTGCCGCGCTCCAGTTTTGGGCTCGAGGTTCGCAGGAACCCCTTGTCGATCTGAACGTCGACGCGCACCAATCCCCCGGGCCGCACGTACACCTCTCCTAGATCGAGCACGGCGTTGATGGGCGCCGGGTCGAAGGAATCGCGAAACGTGTCCGGGTCCTGGTTGCGCACCACGAGCTTGCAGCGTCGCGCACCGGCCGGGACCTCGATGTCGAAATCCGCGAGCTCGGCGTCGTTCTTCAGCTGCTTGTCGTGACCGTGGTAGATGGTCTTGTCGGTCGTGGTGTCGATCGCCGTGTATTTCACCGCGCCGTCGACGACGAACTGGACCACGATGGCATTCGACGCCACCTTCTCGTCCCAGTGCTTCTTCTTGTCGACCGTGATCTTGCTCGACACGTTGCGGTCTTCGAACTTGATCGACACCGTACCCACGCCGGCGGGGTCCGCGGGCACCGACCCCGCGACCGCCGGCACCGCCGCCGGGGACGCTGGAATCGCGTCCGAGAAAACGATCGACTCGACCGCGTTTCGATGGACCTTGATGGGCACCCCGACGCTCAGGCGGATCGTGAGGCTGTCGCCGTCCACGCGCAAGAGCCGGCCCTTGAGGGTGGAGCCGTCCTTGAGCCGGACCACCTCGCCGGGCACCATCGCCGGCAGCAGCACCGCCAGCGCCACCACCCCTCCCATGACCAAGAGCACGCGCCGGACCGGGCGTGGAAACCGTTTCGTAGACACCGCTAACCTCCGCGATCGAGTAAGGGGACGCCGGGGATGATAGCGGCAGCCCAGGAAGCGCGGCAAGGTGAATGCTTCCCGCCCGCGGTCGAACCGCGATTTTGGCGTAGCGACGCCACAAACCTCGACAGCGAGGGGTGCCCCGTGGTACCATTAGGACCTCAATTCAATCACGGGACCTCCGTGAGACCCCCGGGGAACGGTGCACCGCCCGGGGCGACAATGGGGCGTTCCGTTCGTGATCGATCCGAATGACCGTATTCGCATCTTCGACATCGCATCCATAGGAGGTCGATCCATCATGAAGCGGTCCCAGTTGTTTGTTTTTGTGTTGCTCGTTCTCGCGGCCGTGCCGGCGTGGGCACAAGGTCCCACCGCCGCCAAGGCCGTGGCGGGCGAAGAAGACGGCGTCACCATCGTCGCGATTACCGTCGCGTCCCCGGTTGACGAGGTCTATGGCGTCAACATCAAGGGCGCGAGAATGGAAGACATTCGCGCGCCCAAGGGTTGGGTCGGAATCTCGTCCGGCTCGAGCGTCATTTTCCGCACCGGCGACAACCCGGTGAAGTCGGGCTCGTCGCTCGCCTTCAAGATCTTCACCTCGGAACCGACGGCGGCCTTGACGGTCTCCTTCCGCGGCAAGGAAGACGCGGTTGGCACGCCGGTGAATCTGTAGCTTAGGGGCCAGGGTCCCGCACGAGCGGCGCGGCGACGAAGCGATTCGTCTCCGCGCCGCGAGTTTTTTGGGGCCGAGCGAACGATCCGGCTCGCGATCGACGCTTCCCCCGCCACCACACCGCCGCCTATATTCCCGGTACCGCCTACCCCGCGGGCACGGCTGGAAGCTGGGACCTGTGCCGATGAACGCCCGATATCGTCTGCCCATCCTTGCGCTCGCTTTCGCGGGCGCGGTGCTATCGTGCGCGGGCGGCGCGCGCAACGCCGCCGACCCGGTCGCGCGCGCGCAACGACACCTCGCCGACGGCGATGCGGCTTCCGCCGCCTCCGCGCTCGAGGCGGGCGGCGCGCGCGACGCCTTCGACCCGGTGGCCGCGTGCTTGCTCGGCCGGCTCTACCGCGAGCGCGGCACCATCCACGGGCGACTCTTGTCACAAGGCGTGCTCGAGACGGCGCGCTCGCGCCACCCCGACGACCTCGACGTCGTCATGGAACTCGCCAAGACGAACT
>JAKEHA010000008.1 GCA_022615275.1 Candidatus Latescibacterota bacterium | reverse complement strand
CGATTGATTTCGATCGATTTCGCGCGGTAGGCGACGATGTCCACGCGTAGATTGTAGCACGAGAAGGCGCGAAAAAGAAAAACGGCCCGGGTTCGCACCCGGGCCGTTTTCAGCAAGCTTCGTTACGAATCGACGCGACTACCAGCGACCGCCGCCGCCGCCACGACGCTCGCCGCCGCCGCGGCCGAAACCGCCGCCGCCACGACGCTCGCCGCCGCCGCGCGGACCGCCGCCGGTGCGCTCGCGCTCCTGAGCTTCGTTGACCTTGATGGTGCGGCCGTCGAGCTCCTGGCCGTCCATGGCAGCCATGGCATCCATGGCGTCCTTCGGATTCGCGAACGAAACGAAACCGAACCCGCGGGAGCGGTCGGTCTCGCGGTCCTTGATGACCTTGGCCTCGAGCACTTCGCCGAACTTCTCAAACGCTCGCCGGAGCCCCTCGTCGGTGGTGTTCCAGCTCAAGCTTCCCACAAAGAGTTTCTTAGACACGATTCATTCTCCTTTGACGTTTCCCGCGATGCGATAGGCTCCCAATCTGACAACTAACTAAACTCCGACGAGAATCTCCGCACCATCGGTCAAACACTGAAAGCTAGCATAACTCATTCCCCGGGAGGGGCCAACCTCGTTTTTTGGGGTCTTCCGCGCAGGTCACCCCGGCAGAATCGACCGGGTTGCGATTCGTTAACCGTCGACTTTCCCCTGTTGTACGTCCACCGTTCCCGGCGGCGGCGAGGCCTCGCCCTTGGTCTTGTACTTTCCTTTGAGCTCCGTGACGACGCATACGAACTCGGTGGTGCCGACGTTGCGCGCCGAATGGGTCTCCGCGGGGATGAAGAAGGTGTCGCCGACCTCGGCGTCGATCTCCTGCGTCCCTTCGGCGTTGGTGAGCGCCAGCTTTCCGGCCGATATGACCACGACCACGTGGTCGGGGTGCACGTGCGCACCGATGCCCGCACCCGGCAGGAAGCGCGCCTCCAGGACGCGCACGCGCTCGTTCTCGAGGATCACGCGGTAAACACTCGGCCCGACCGTCACCGGGTCGTGCAGAGTCGACTTGCTCGCGGTCTTGGCGGTCTCGTCCTTCGAAGAGCCCTCTTCCGCGACCGGCGCCCGGGTCGCAAGCGCGATGGCCGCGCACGCGGCGAGCAGCAGTACCGACGTACGATGATGCATGGCGAATCCTCCTTGGCTCTCAACGCGAGCGGGGTAGAAACGGCGTGGGGTAGCGGCCGGTGAAGCATGCGTGACAGAAGTCGTGCGAGTTGGCGAACTCGCCAGCCACCGCGTCGAGTCCGTCGAGCGAGAGGTACTCGAGCGAGTCCGCGTCGATGCCCTTCGCGATCTCCTGGATGCTCTGGTTGGCGGCGGCCAGCTCGTCCATCTCGGGCGTGTCGATGCCGTAGTAGCAGCACCCGATGATGGGCGGCGAAGCGACGCGCACGTGCACCTCGACGTCGTCGCGCGATAGCCCCGTCTCCTCGGCGGCGTCGCGTATCATCGAGATCAGGATGCGCAGCGTGGTCGATCGCACCAGCGAATCGTCGACCAGGAGGAAGCGACGGTACTGGCGCAGGAGCTGGTGCATGACGGTGAACTTGAGGCGCACGAGGTCTTCGCGGTTGGCCTGGCCCGCGATCTGAAACGTGCGCGGTATGTACGGGTTGCGCACCAGCAGCTCGCGCAGCGGGAGCCCGCTCTGGCTGGCGTAGCCGACCGCGGCGTAGCGCCCCGAATCCGGCACCGGCACGATGGCCGCGTCCTCGAGAGCGTGCTCGTTGGCGAGGCGCCGTCCCAGGAGGTAACGGAAGTGCCCGACTTCCTTCTCGTCGCCGAACACGCGGCTGTCGGGCCGCGCGAAGTAGATGGGTTCGAAGATGCACTGCTGCCGGGGCGCGTGGGTCGGCACGGCCTGGAAGTGCTCGCGTTTTCCGAACACGTCGAAACGAATCACCTCGCCCGGGAGCACCTCGCGCTCGATGGTGGCGTCGCGCTCGTGGAACGCGCACGACTCCGACGAGAACACGACGGCGTCGCGCCAGCGCCCGAAGTAGAGGGGCCGGAAGCCGTGTGGGTCGCGATAGAGGTACAGCTCGGTGAGCGTCATCAAGCACCCGGAGTACGCGCCCGGCGTCGTCTCCATCAGGCGGCGAATCCCGCCCACCAAATCGCCGCCGTGCTCGCGCGCTCCGTGCAGGATCTTTTTCAGGATCACTTCGCCGTCGTTACCCGAGAGCATGACGGTCCCGGACTTCTCGAGCTCCGCGATTTCCTTCTGCAGCAGAGGCAAGTCGCCGTTGGTCGCGTTCGAGTAGAAGCCGTCGAGGAGCGTCATCCAATGCGGCTGCGCGGAGATGGCGTCGGTGCCGCCGGCGGTGGCGTAGCGCGTCTGCGCGATCGCGATCAGCGGGCGGGCCGCGGTGAAGTCCTCGCGGCGTTCTTTCGTGAAAACCTGGGAGACGAGGCCCCGGTCCTTGAAGTGCGAGAACTTGCGGCCGTTGCTGTACGTGCAGCCGAAATTCTCCTGCCCGCGGTGCTGTAGGTTGAAGCCCTGCAGGCCGAAGAATTTGACCAACCCCGGGTCCCACTCCCGGGCGCAATATCCGAGGATTCCGCACATGCCGTGGTCGTCGATGGAGCGCCGCGAATTCGGCGGGGCGTTATCTTACGACGCCGCGTAGGCGTCCGCTACACCCAACTGCACTTCGTTGACGATCCGGTTGATGCGCGTGACCAGGCGCACCTGCGATTCGGTTGGGATGCGAACGTTGTCGGGGAGCTGGATCGCGCTGGTGGTGAGAGCGTCGCGGAAGAACATGGCGGCGCGCAGCGCGTCGGTGAGCGGAAGCCCGAGCTCGCCCGAGGCGCGCCCGTAATGCGCGCCGATCTTGCGCGCTTGACCGAGTTGCGGCCCGTCGTCGTCCTCCGCCGTCAGGTACTCGAGAATCAGGCCCATCAGTTGCTGTCCCATCTGTCGATTCCGGTCGCGTGCGCCCCCGTCGTGCTGCTTGAGCCAGCGCTCGCCCTCCTGGGCGGCGAGTTGCTTGCGCGCCGTCGCAAGGGCTTGATCGGCCCAGATGCGTTCGACCGGTCCCACGCGGCGGATCGAACGCCGGCGCGCGGCAATATGGTTGACGTCGGAGGCGGCGAAGCGCCGGTGCCCCCCCGGGGTGAGGAACACGGGAACCTGACCGGAATCGGCCCACCGCCTAAGGGTCGTCGGGTGAACGCGCAACGCCTGGGCGGCTTCGGTCAGGGTGAGCCACTGGGTAGGGTCGTAGTTGGGGCCTTGACGGTTCATGGAAAACTGTGCTTGAATGCCAGAAACTATGCAAAACTAACTCTTCGTGACGCAGGTTGCAATAGGCCCTTGGGCCCCGCGCCCCGCGCCCCGATTGGTCACAAAAACCTTAACACCTAGGATTGGACCCATGAAACGCCTTTTCTACGTGCTCCTGATCTCGGCCATGGCCGCGCTGGCGAGTGTACTTCCGGCGTGCGACGACGACGACGATCCGATGGACGGAGGCCCGACCACCGGAAAGGTCTCCGGCACGGTCTCGTTCACCGGCGCCTGGCCGTCGGTCGGCGACGTTCAGGTCTCGATCTACTCGACCTTGGTGACGCCGCCGGGGGTTCCAGGCGGCCCGCCCGACGCGTTCACCGATCCCTTGATTCCAGCGACGGACTATCCGACCTACGACTACACCCTCGAGGGGCTCGACCCCGGCGACTACGCCGCGATCTTCGTGGGCTGGCGCGACCCTGCGGATCCGCCGGGTGCAAAGCTCATCGGCGTGTACTGGATTCACGTCGATAGCCTCGGCATCGCGATGAGCGGCCTTCCCAAGGCGCCCGGACCGACGGGGGTTTCCATCGATGCGGGCAGCGACATCACCGGTCTAGACATCGTCGCCGATCTCGGGCTCATCCCGTAGCTGCGGGCGCCATGAACGGGCGTTGCCGCACGTCGGTCGTGCTCGTGTCGCTGGGTGCGCTGCTTGCGTACCCGCGGCACGACGCGCGCGCGTGGCCGGTCCCGTCGACGGCGCTGCTCGCGCCCGGCGTCGTGACCGGGCGCGTCATCGACGCCCGAACGGGCCAGGCCGTCGCCTCGGGCAGCGTTGCGCTCGACACGCTGTCCCTCGAGGTGGGTACCGACGCCTCGGGCCGGTTCGCGCTGGTGAACGTGCCGCCCGGGGTACGCACCCTTACGATTTCGCACGCCGAGTACATGATGCGGAAGACCGCAATCGCGGTGTCCGCGGCCGACACGATTACGGTCGAAGTCCTTCTTCTCCCGCGCACGCTTTCCGTCGATCCCATCGTGGTGACGGCCACGCGCTCCGAGCAGACCGCACGCATGGCACCCGCCAGCGTCACCGTCTTGAGCGGGGACGAGATCGCCTACCGCGAGCCCGTCACCTTCGACCAGGCCGTAGAAACCGTACCTGGGCTCAGCGCGTTTCGCTCGACGGGTGGAATCTCGGTGCAATCGATGTCGATCCGCGGCAGTTCCGACGTCGCCGGAGGCGGCGTGGGCAACCGCGTGCTGCTCTTGATCGATGGCCGACCGGCGCTCACCTCGGACTCGGGGGGTGCCTTCTGGAGTCTCGTTCCGGTGCAGTTCATCGAGCGCGTCGAGGTCGTCAAGGGCGCGTTCTCCAGCTTGTATGGATCCACAGCGATGGGCGGCGTGATCAACGTCATCACGCGCCGGCCGGGTCCGGTCTCTTCGGGCAAGCTGGAGATGAAGCTCGGTTTCTATGAGAAGCCCCCTGCCGACATTCGCTATACCGACGAGAACGTGTATCAGAGCGAAGTCACCGCCGACTACTCGACCCGCGTGGGTCGCACCAGCTTCCTGGTCAGCGCTACGCGCAAGGAATCCGACGGCTACGCCGAGAACACCGCGTTCGAGTTCTACGACGTATACGGCAAGGTGCTCTACGACTTCGCGAGCGACCGCAAGCTCGAATTCACCCTCGGGGGCGGTCGGGCCGAGAACGACTATCCGCACTCGTGGCTCAACTCGGCGCAACCGCTCGAAGTACGCGATGCGTACACCGACGACCTCCAGGAGAAGGACTACGCGAGCGCCGACCTTTGGTACTGGGGTTTCTCGGGCGAAAACGTGAAGTACTCGATGCGGGCGTACTACTACCGGCACGAGCAGCGCTCGTTCTTCAACGAAGACGACCCCAACGAAGAGGTCCCCGGCAACGAGCCGTACGGGCTTCGTACCAGCATCGAAGGCGACAAGATCGGGAACCTGCTCCAGCTCGACTGGCGCCTGCGCGACCGCCACCTAGTGATCGCCGGCGCCGACGTCCAGATCGACCACGTCGTGTCGTCGCCCGATACCGTGATGTACGGCGACCATCAGATCAACAACTACTCGGTATTCCTGCAAGACGACTTCACATTCGCACGCACGCTGACGTTCACCGTCGGTGGCCGCTACGACTGGAACCATCTTGTCGGCGAGAGGACGCTCGAGCAATTCAGCCCGAAGCTCGGCCTGGTGTGGACGCCGGATGCGCGCATATCGCTGCGCGCGCTCTACGGACAAGCCTTTCGCGCCCCCACCATCGCGGAAATGTTCCTGCAGAAAGAGCTCGGGGGAGGAGTCGAGTTTCTTCCCAACCCCGACCTCCAGGCCGAACGCCTGACCCTGTCCGCAGAAGCCGGCGTGCGCTACAGCCCGGTGGCCATGCTCGACCTCGACGCGGCCGTGTTTCGATACGAATACGAGGACATGATCTACTGGGAAGATATCTCCGCCGAGACCGGGATACCGTCGCTCTACCAAGTACGCAACTTGAACGCCGCGAGCATGCAAGGCTTCGAAGTGAGCGCGCGCTCGCGCTGGCGCGCGCTGACGACATCGGCAAACTACACCTACCTCGATGCGCGCGATGAATCGGAAACCAGAGCCGACGATACGCTCCCGTACCGCCCGGAGCACACGGCGTCGGTGGGCGCAGACGTCGACTGGCTGCGGTGGTCGTTCCACGGTGACGCGCGCTACCGGAGCGAGATCGGCGAGGTGTTCCTGTATCCGCTGCAAGCGCCGGACGCGTTCTGGGTATTCAATGCGGCCGCGCAGTGCCGGCTCAATGGCGCCTGGACGCTCTCGCTAAGGGTCGCCAACCTCCTCGACACATCTTACGAAGAAGTCGCGCGCTACCGCATGCCGGGGCGCAACTGGCTGGTTGGCGCAGCGATGCACTTCTGACGGAGCTTACAATGATGGAACGCGGCCTCGTTCACTATCTCCCGATCGCCACCACCGTCCTCGCGGCTGTTTTTTGCTGGCGGTTGGTACGTCGCTACCGGGAACGACGGGCCCGTCATTTGGGGTGGTGGGCGGTCGGCATGTTCACCTACGGACTCGGCACCGCGCTCGAGAGTGCGATCACGCTGTTCGGGAACTCGATCGCACTGACGAAGGCGTGGTACGTGGCAGGCGCGTTGCTCGGGGGATATCCGCTTGCGCAAGGCTCCGTCTACCTGCTCATGTCCCGACGCACCGCGAATCGTCTCACGGCGATCACGCTGCCCGTTATCGCGGCGTGCGCGGTGCTGGTCGTTCTCTCGCCCACGCTGTCCGAACGACTCGAAGCGCACCGCCCGTCGGGGGCGGTGCTGGGCTGGCAATGGATCCGGCTCATGACTCCGCTCATCAACGGGTACTCGTTCGCGTTTCTCGCCGGCGGCGCCGTGTTCAGCGCGATTCGCTACGCGCGCATGCCGACGATCGAAGGCGCCAACCGCACGGTGGGCAACGCGCTGATCGCCTTCGGGGCGCTGCTTCCGGGCATCGGCGGCTCGATGGCGAAGGCGGGAATGGTCGAAGCGCTCTACGTCGGCGAGTTCATCGGGCTGCTATTCATCTTCGCGGGGTATCGCGCGTGCTTGCGGCCGGTCGCGGTCCTGTCGTCGCCAGATATTTCGCCCGCGTCACCCTCTGCGCGTTGACGCATCGCGCGTCGCCCTGCGATAATCGCCGGCGATCGACGTCATGCGCACCCTCGCTTTCGCGCTGCTCCTACTGCCGATATCTGCGTGGGCTTCGGGCCCGCCGACCTCGCGCACGCCCACCTGAAGCGGCTGACCCGGCGAGGGCGCGCCGCTCCGGGGGAGCGGCCTCCATACCGACTGGGCGTTCTCGGCCCGCTACGTCGACACCGAGTTGGAGCGGCCGCGCTGGCGCCTGACCGGGACCTACCGCGTCATCGAGCGCGTGCAGATCGGCGTGGAGTACAATCCGGTGGCGACGGAGGTGGTTCCGATCGCGACCGTGTTCATTCTCACCGAGGCCGACCGGCGGCCGGCTTTGTTTCTGGGCACGAGCTCGGATCGCATCGGCTCGCCGGAGGGGACGCAGGCGTACTATCTCACGGCGTCGAAGCTCGTGCCTCGCACCCCCGTCGCGGTGTACGCGAGTCTCAACTACTCCGAGTGGGACGAAGGCATTAACTTTCCCTTCGGCGGCGAGTGGTACGTGCACGGCGGCTTCTCGGTGCGTGGCATGTACGACGGACACCAGCCGCACGCGATGGTGAATTGGTACGGCGAGCGATTCGCCGTGAGCCTGATGGCGGTCTGGTTGGACACGTTCGGCATTTCGGTGGCGGGAGGATTCTAGAATGAGAGTTGTAGTCGCGTTCCTGCTGATATTGGGCATCGTCGTGGCCGCGTTCGCGGAGACGCCGGAGGAGGCGCTGTGCGTCGTGTGTGCGACCAACGGGGAGACCGAATTGGAGAAGGTCGTCGCGACGCGCGAGTACAAAGGATCGACGTACTACTTCTGTTCGCAGAAGTGCGCCCAAGCCTTCGACGCGAATCCGGCCACGTACGTGTTCGAAGCGGGGACGGCCCCCACGGCCACCTGGAAGACGATGGCCGGCGAATCGCTGTCGCTCGAATCGATGCGCGGCCAGGTCGTGCTCCTGGATTTCTGGGCCACGTGGTGCAAGCCGTGCGTCAAGTCGATGCCCGAGCTGGACGCGATGTACCGCGACTACCAGAAGCTCGGTCTCGCGGTCATCGGCGTCGCGGTCGAGACGGGGAAGGACCGCGAGAAGAAGGTGAAGAAGTTCCTCGCGAAGAAGCCGGTCGGCTACCCGATCGTCATCGACGAAGAGGAAGCCGGGTCGTGGGAGGCGTTCAACGTGGGCGCGCTGCCCACCCTCTATCTGATCGATCGCGATGGCCGCATCGTCGAACGCTGGACGGGGATCATCGACATGGCGGCGGTGCGCGGCGCCGTCGATCGCGCGATCGGGATGCAGGCCAAGTGACGGACGAAACCCAACGACTGCGCGCCGCGCGATCCTACGACGGCGCGGCGGAAGCGTACGAGCGCGTCAACGCACCGCTGCTCTTCGATCCGCCCGCGCGCGCCCTGGTGGCGGCCGTGGCACCCTCGAAGGACGCGCGCGTCCTGGACATCGGGTGCGGGACGGGAGCCGTCTCGCGCGCCGTTCGCGCGGCCGCGGGCCCCGATACGCGGCTCGTCGCCATCGATCCCTCGCACGACATGCTGCTGGCGGCGCGGCGCGCCGGCGTCGCCGCGACCGTCCTCGGGTTGCTCCCGCATCTCCCGTTCGCAGGCGCCTCCTTCGACGTCATCCTGTCCGCGTTCGTGCTGACGCACGTCGACGACGCCGATGTCGCGCTCGCCGACATGGCGCGCGTGCTGCGGCCGGGTGGGATCATCGGATTGAGCGCGTGGGCGCCGGGCGACGACGAGTTCGCGACCGCGTGGTCCGAAGTGGTCGGCCGCTACGTCGACACCGAGCGCGTGAGTCGGGCCGGTAACGTGATTCTTCCCAGTGATGCTCGGTTCTCGAAGCCGGCGGGACTCGTCGACGCGCTGCGCGCGGGCGGGTTCGCGGACGTTCGCACCCACGACGCCGACTTCACGTTCACGCTCTCGGTCGAGGAGTACATCGAGGGCCGCGAGGTGTGCGCGTGGGGACGCGCACTCCGCACGCTGCTCTCGCCCGACGACTGGCAGCGCTTCCGCGCCGACGCGCGCGCCGTGCTCGCGTCCCGGTTCCCCCGCGGCGTGACGTACTCGCGACGCGTGTTCATCGCAACGGGACGCCAGCCGCCGAGCGTCATGGCATAGGAGTTGCGGACGGGAGCATCCATGCGTCGATAGGACTCGGCCCGCGCCGCGCCTAGTCCTATTATTGACCTATACTTACGGAGGTTTCCCATTGCCCCAGAACCCGCTCAGCGGTTCGGAAATCTGCCAGCGGCTTGACGAGCTCGCTACCGGTGGCGCCGGATTCGACGCCCTCCTCGAGCGCGCCGTCGACCTCGTCCACCATTCCAACCCGCGCTTCCACTGGACCGGCATTTACGAGCTGTTCCCGGACGACGTGCTGCGCCTAGGGCCTTTCCTCGGCGCCCCCACCGACCACGTCTTCATCTCGGTGGGACGCGGTGTGTGCGGGAGTGCCGTCGCCGAAGGGCGCGACAAGAACGTCCCTGACGTTACGAAAGAACCCAACTACCTGGCGTGCTCGAGTGCCACCAAGTCGGAGCTGGTGGTATTGATTCGCAAGGGCGACACCATCTTCGCGCAGATCGACATCGACAGCCACGACATCGACGCGTTCGATGCGCGCACGGAGCGCGAGGTGCGCGAGGTGGCCGAGTGGCTGGCGATCAAGTACGACGCGCGCCGCCGTGCGAACGCGCGCGCCTAGCGCGCGCAGGGGAGCCCCGTGGCCAAGAAGTCATCTGGCGTTCAGTTGGAGTCCGTCGACGCGTTGCGACGCCGCGTCGAAGAACTCGAGCGTTGGTTCCAGACCCACGACCGCCAGGTTCGGTTCCTCGAGCGCGAGCGCCAAAAGCTCTCCGCCCTCGTCAATCACACCGACGCGGGCTTCGTGGTCTTCGATCCCAGCCTGCGCGTGCGCTGGCTCAATAACATTT
>JAKEHA010000306.1 GCA_022615275.1 Candidatus Latescibacterota bacterium | reverse complement strand
GAAGTCCTGCACCACCACCTGCGCGTACTTCGAGAACGGATACGGGATGCCGATCTCCTTCTCGAAGTAGGCCATCATGTCGGGGGTCAGTCCGTAGCCGCGCAGGATGGTGGCATCGTCGGTGGCGGGCGGGACGTAGTAGGGAATCGGGATGTCGCCCGACTTCTGCTCCAGGATCTTGTACTCGGCCACCGCCAGCATGATCAGGTAGCTCACCTGCGGCTCTTCGAGCTTCCAATGGAATTCGGTCTTGCCGCCCACCTCGCGCGTGCCCATCAGGGTTCCGTTGGAGAGCGCGTTGTACCCCTTGGCCACCCGGAAGCGTCCTTCGAAGGTGGCCTTGTCGTTGGGATAGTCGTTGCAGGGAACCCAGTAGCGGTTGTCTTCGCCTTCGCCCTGCGACCACACCTCGTAGCGTTTGTCGGGGATGCCTTTTTCGGGGCGAATCCAATATAGGCCGATCTCGGGCGTGCCCGAATAGTAGACGGTGACGCGCGCCTGCGCGCCGCGCGCGAGCGGGGGGTCGCACACCACGGCGACTTGGTCGTCGGCGGTCCCGGCCGAGGCGCCCGCGAGCCACGACGTGCTCTGGCCCGCCTTCACCGGGTACTCGAATCGGGCACGACGCCCGTCGACCGTGACCGAATCGATCGTCAGCTCGACGCAGTTCATGCGCACTTCGGCGAGGCCGTCGCGCAGCGCGCGCACGGCGTGGGTCACGTGTCCGGCGACGCGCCGCTTCTGGAGGTCGACGTCCAGGTCGAGTGCGGTGTGCTCGGTGTCGTAAGCGCAGCTCGGCGAGACGTACGGCAGCGGGTCGGGCGTGATGACGCGCGGCTTGTCGTCGGCCCATGCCGGCGAGACCGCCAGTGCGAGCACGGCCAGGCCCACCGCCGGCACCCGCCACCAGCGGAGTTTGAATGAAGTCGCGCCCGGCGGGTAAGCAGGGGCGAGGCCGCGCGCGTGCGCGTCGGACTCGATCGGGAGGTGTCTCGTGCTCGAAATGATGTTCGTGGTCGGCTTGCTAAGCCTCGTGGGTTTCATCGTGGGTGCGGTCATGCTCCACATCCTCGTGGGGTTGGTGCTCTTGCCGGTCAAACTGGCTTTCGCCGTCTTCAAAGGACTTCTGCTCGGTCTGTTCGCGATCCCGCTCGCGGCCATCGGAATCTCGATCGCGCTGGCCGCGGTCGCGATGGTACTCGCTCTCGGGGCGGCCGCGTTCGCGTGCGCGATCCTCTTCTAGTTGTTATTTACGACGCCGAACCCGCCTTGTCGTCGCGCGCAGCGAGATAGCGCTTGAGCGCGTCGCGCCATTCCGGCATGCGATCGAGCCCCAGCGTCGCGAGCGCGCGGTTCTCGAGCACCGAGCTGGCGGGGCGCCGCGTCGGCGATTTCCAATCCCGCGCCGAAATGGGCTCGATCGAGGCCGGGACTCCGGCCAGCCGCACCAACTCGCTCGCGAATTCGAACCACGAGCACGCGCCCGCGTTGGTGGCGTGGTAGACGCCGCTCGGAATCTCACTCTCGATGATCGCGCGCATCTGCGCCGCCAGATCCTCGGTGAACGTGGGCGTCAGGCGCTCGTCGGAAACGACTCGCAGCGGTTGTCCCTGGCGCGCCCGTGCGAGGATGGTCTCCGCGAAGTTGGAACCCTTGCCGCGGCACACGTACCACCCGTAGAGCCCGCTCGTGCGCACGACCACGTGCGCGGCGCAATCCGCGCGCGCGAACCACTCGCCGGCCAGCTTGCTGTTGCCGTAGGCGTTGATGGGGCGCGGCGGGTCGGCTTCGGTATAGGGATCGGTTTTCTCGCCGTCGAATACATAATCCGTACTGAGGTGGAGCAGGCGCGCGCCCGCGGCGGCGGCGGCGCGGGCGACGTTGCGCGCCCCGAGCGCGTTGATCTCGAAGGCGGCCAGCGGGTCGTTCTCGCACCGGTCGACGTGCGTCATAGCCGCGCAATTCAGCACCCAGTCGGGCTGGGCTGCGCGAACCACGTCTGCGACCGCCGCCGCGTGGCGGACGTCGGCGCGGTCGTGGTCCACGGAGACGACGTCGTGCGTCGTCGCCAGCGTGGCGGCAACGGCGCGGCCGAGTTGGCCGCCGACCCCGAAGATCGCGACCTTCACCGCGAAGGAACCGTCCGATGGTTCAAGGTGTTCGTTGGGCTAGAGTGGGTCGGCATCGCGGATGCGGCCGACCAGGACCAGGCCGGTAATTCGTACCACATCGAGGGCGAAAAATAAAGGAATGGTGAGCCAGTGGTAGGGGCGCGCATGGGCGCGAAAGAAGCGCCACGAACTTTCGAGCTTGCGCCGAACCTTGGCGCGCGACACCTGTCCGCCCGTGCTGGCGGATATGCGGTGCCACACCTTGGCGCCGGGGACGTAACGGATGCGGAAGCCGGCGCGGGCGGCGCGCATGCACAAGTCGGCGTCCTCGAAGTAGGCCCGATACGCCTCGTCGAGGAGCCCCACGCGCTCGAACACCTCGCGCCGCGCGAAGAGCGCGCACCCGCTGGCGTAGTCGACGTCGTGCGGGTGGTCGAACTGACCGCGATCGACCTGCCGGATGCCGGCGTGCCGCGCGACACCTCGCCACAGCGAGATTTCGCCGCCCGCGTACCAGACGCGGTCGCGCGGCTCGGCGAAGTAGATCTTGGGGGCCGCGATCCCGATCATGGGCTCGTGCATGGCGTTCAACAGCTCGTCGACGAAGTCGGGAGCGACGGTGGTGTCGTTGTTGAGCAGCAGGATGAAGCGGGCGCCGTCGTCGAGCGCGCGGCGGATTCCGGCGTTGTTGCCGCCCGCATACCCCAAGTTGGTCGGGTTCTCCACTACTTCCACCCGCGCGCCGTAGCGCGCGCGGATGGCCGCGACGGTTCCATCCATGGAGGCGTTGTCGACCACCATCACCCGCACGTTGGGCGTGGCGACGGCCTCGAGCGAGCGCAGGCAGTCCATCGTGAGCTCGCGGCCGTTCCACGTGAGCACGACGACGACGACCGAGGGCGGGACGGGTACTCGCACGGGTATCGCGGAATCCATGGTCGATGCATTATACTCGCCCTCCCATCCCGATGAAGCGTATTCGTCTCGTTGTGATTGCCATCGCGGCGCTGCTCCTACTCGGCGCAGCCGCGGGCTTGAAGCGCGTCCCCGCCGACAGCCAGGCCGTGCGCGTGGGGCGCGACGGCGGCGTGCGTGTGCTCGCGAGCGGCTGGCACTGGGTGGGACCCGGCGCCACGCTGGTACGTTATCCGTCCGGAGAGCACACCTTCCGCGTTCCCGCGCGGGGCTCGTTCCCGGTCATCTTTCAGGAGGGCGACTCCCTCGCCGTCGCCTACGAATTCGATCTCGCGTTTCCCCCCGGCAGCTCCGAAAAACTCTATCGCCAGTTCTCGAAGGACTTCGAGGACGCGTTCGCGAAGCTGGTCGTGTCCGCGGCCGAGATCGAAGCGGCCAGCCGCGTCAGCGCGTCCGAAGCGGGCGATCTCGACGACGCGGTCGTGGCGCACGTGAGCGACGAGATGCAAGTCGTGGGCGTCGAGGTGCGCCGTGGCGGGCGCGCGCGCGCGGACGAATCCGCCGGCCGCTCCCCCGCCCCACGACGCCTGATCATCCTGGGCGTCGACGGCGGCGACTGGTTGAACCTGAAACCGCTCATCGATGCGGGCAAGCTGCCGAACTTCGCGCGTCTGGTTCGCGAAGGAGCCACCGGCCCGCTTCGCTCCGAGGAGCCCATGCTCTCGCCGCTCTTGTGGACCACGATGGCCACGGGACGTTACCCCGAGGACCACGGCGTGCTCAATTTCACCGTCGTGGACCCGCAGACGGGCGCGCGCGTCCCCAT
>JAKEHA010000052.1 GCA_022615275.1 Candidatus Latescibacterota bacterium | reverse complement strand
GCCGACATCGGCGTCACCGTCGGTGCGACCATGCTCATCTTATATGCGCTCTTGCCCAAGCGCGCGGGTCGTTCGATGGTGGTCGACGCGGCCACCGGCCGCGCCGGCGACGACGCGCCCCGGCTCTGATGCAAGGCGCCCCGCGCGCGCGCGCGGGAGCAACCTCGCCATGCCCGCTTCGTCCCACATTTCCGTCACCGTCGGTGAAGACGGCGCCGGCGAGCGCCTCGATCGCTTTTGCTCCGCCCGCTTCCCGGAGTTTTCGCGCACGCAGGTGCAAGCGCTCAACGCCGCGGGTGGGGTGCGCGTGGACGAGCGCGCGCGGCCGGATAGCTACACGCTCTCGGCGGGCGAGACCGTCACCATCGATCCGTCCCTCTTGCCGAGGCCGCGCGCGGAATCGGCCCCCGCGCCGCAGTCGCTCCCGGTCTCGGTCGTGTTCGAGGATGCGGCGATCGTGGTCGTCAACAAGGCGCCCGGCGTGGTCGTGCACCCGGCGCACGGTAACTGGGACGGCACCCTGGTCAACGCGCTCCTGGGTCGCGGGACCGCCCTCTCGTCGATCGGAGGCGACCGCCCGGGGGTCGTGCACCGGCTCGACAAGGACACCTCGGGGCTGATCGTGCTCGCCAAGACCGACCGCGCGCACCGCGCGCTCTCGGCCGCCATCAAGCAGCACGAGTTCGAGAAGACCTACCACGCCATCGTCGTGGGCAACGTGCGTACGCGCACCGTGTCCATCGACGCCCCCATCGCGCGCCACCCCGTACAGCGCCAGAAGATGGCGGTGGCGAAGAGTGGCGGGCGCCCCGCGCGCACGGACGTGTTCGTGGTAGACACCTATTTTCATTTCGACTATATTCGCGTGACCACTCAAACAGGGCGGACGCATCAGATACGCGTGCACATGGCGCACGTCGGTAATCCCCTGTTGGGAGACGCCGTGTACGGCGGTCGCAAGCTGCGCGCGGGGAAGGGCGCGGGCCGGGCGACGATCGAGCGCATCGTCAAGCAGATGACTCGTCACGCGCTGCACGCATCACGCCTGTCGTTCGCACACCCCGAAACGGGCGACCGCGTGACGTTCACGACCGCGCTTGCGCCCGACATGCGCTTCGTGCTCGAAGCCATCTATCGGGAAGATCGCGCGAAGGAGGTGTGGGTTTGAAGATCACGCAGCGAGAAGTCGGCTCCGCCGCGATCCTCGATTTGAACGGCAAGCTCACCGGCGGTCCCGACGCGGACGCCTTCCGGGACGTCTTCAAGTCACTCCTCGAGCAGAACAAGAAGCACATCATCGTCAATCTCGAGAAGGTCTCCTGGATCAACTCGACCGGCCTCGGGATCCTGATCCACAACTACAACACGGTGCGGGGCGCGGGCGGCGACATGGTCGTCATGCACGCATCGGAACGCATCGAGAGCATCCTGTACGTCACCAAGCTCAATCTGCTTTTCAAGTCGTTCAACTCCGAGGACGAAGCGGTCCGGAGTTTCACGGCGGCGCGCTGACCGGCGTCGCGGCGCGATACCAGAGAACGGCGTATGGGAAAGAATAACGTCGAGCAGATGATCCTGAACATTCCGAGCGACTTGAAGTACCTCGGTGCGGTGGACGCTGCCATTCAGGACCTGGCCCGCGAGTTCTCCTTCTCGCCCGACGCCATCAACGATGTCAGCACCGCACTGGTCGAGGCGTGCAGCAACGCCATCGAACACGGCAATCACTTCGCCAAGGACAAACGCGTCGTCGTGACACTCCGTTTCAACGGCGGCGACTTCGTCGCGACCGTGCAGGACGAAGGCCGCGGCTTCGATTTCGCCAAGGCGCTGCGCGACGAAGCGGGGCCCGACCCGATGAGCGAGCGCGGGCGCGGCATCCTGATCATGCGAGCCTTCACCGACGACCTCAAGTTCAAGTGCGACGACAAGGGATTGACGGTCGAGCTGACCAAGCTGCGCGGCGGTGGGGGCGACGCCGGCCAGTGAGTCGTGCCCCGCGCGCGTCCCGCGCGGCGGGGGAACCGCCCGCGAGCCGCGTGGGTAGAAGGGGAGCTCGCGACCCGCGTCCCCGCGAGGGTCGTCGGAGCGGCTCAAGATGACCGGCGCTAGTACCGTCATCGTTTCCATCCTCTACCTCGTCTGCGGCGTCGTCATTTTCCTCCTGGGGTTGACGCTGCTTCGCGTCGGGCGTACCAGCGCACCCACGCGCGCCGCCGCCCTCATGCTCTTCTTCGCGGGCCTCGGCCCGCTCCTCTCCGGCTCCGGCCTGGTCCTCGAGCGATCGTTGCGCGAAGGTGCCGTGCTCTACACGAGCATGGTGCAGAACTTCGAGTATCTCTGGGAATTCTACTTTCCCTCGCTCTTGTTGTTCGCGCTCTCGTTCCCGCGCGAGAACCGGCTGCTCAATCGCTACCCGGTCATCGGTTTGGCGATCTTTCTCCCGTACATGTTCCACCTGGCGGCGATGGTCTTTGGAGATCGCATGCTCGAGCAACTGTTCAAGCTCCCGAGCGTGCTCCCGGGTGAACGCGACCTGGGCGCGGCCATCCGCGACCTCGACCTCACGCGCTTCGACGCTATCGTCGCCATCCTGGTGCGCATCCTCGAGCGCGTGCACCGCAGTCTGTTTGCGCTCGTGAACGTCATGTACGCGCTGGTGGCGCTGGAACTCCTGTGGCGAAGCCAGCGGGGCTTGATCAACCCGCGGCTGGCGCGGCAGCTGCGCACGGTGAGCATCGGCGTGGCGGTCAGTGTTGCCTGCTACACCTTCGCCAAGGTGGCCGACAACATCGTCGTCAAGACGCCGCTCACGCCGGACGGCCTGAAGGCCTGCCGCCAGCTGACCAACGACGGCATTCG
>JAKEHA010000305.1 GCA_022615275.1 Candidatus Latescibacterota bacterium | reverse complement strand
GGTCTTGCGGTCGCGGCCTTCGAACTCGTCCACGGACTTCGAGGTCGCCTTCCACTCCGTCCCGACGTCGAGCAAGTTGGCGAAGAAGTCGGCGGTCAGCGTCTCGGGCCGGTCCGTGAACACCCCGTGGCTCGTCTGGCCGGCGTTCGCGTTTAGGACGCGCATGCCACCAAGGAGAACGGTCATCTCGGGAGCGGACAGCGTCAGCATGAACGCCTTGTCCACCAACAGGTGCTCCGCGCCGAGCGCGTGGATGACGCTCTGCGCGTTGACGGCGAGCTTGAGCCACTTGTCCTCGACGATCGACTTGGAAACGGCCGCGTCGAAGCCGGCCTCTTTGAAGACCGCCACCAGCTCGGTCACGGCGGCGTCGGAGCCCTTGGGATGCACGCCCAGCACGAGGCGTCCCAGCGCGCGAAAGGACGCGTGCCCCGGCTGCACCATCGAGCATGTCATGCGCACGACACTGCCGTAAACACGCGAGAAGTGCTTCGCGACCACGTCCTCGCTGTCGATGCCGTTCTGGAAGCACACGACCGGTGTGGCGGGCGGGGCGACCTTCGCGAGCGCGGCCGCGGCCACGGGGACGTCGTAGGATTTCACGGTGAAGAGGACGCGGGCGTCCGGCGCGATGTCGGCGGCCGCGAGCGATACCGCGGCGCGCGGGTGGGCGACGTACTCGCCGGTGGCGGACTTCAAGCGCAAGCCGCCTTCGCGCACGGCCTCGACGAGCGCGCCGCGTCCCACCAGCAGCACGTCGTGGCGATGGAGCGACAGCATGCCGCCTAGCACGCTCCCCACCGCACCGGCTCCATACACGACGAATTGCATGCGGCCGACCTCTAGCGCTTCGCGACCTCGGCGTTCGACTTCCAGGCCTCGTAACCGTCGGTGACGTTCGTCACCGAGTAGCCCATGCGATCGAGCAACCCCGCGGCGTAGCCCGAGCGCGTGCCGTGCGCGCAATGGACGACCACCGGGCGGTTCTTCGGAATCTCGCCAATGCGCGCGAGCAAGCGCTCGTACGCGATGTTGTGCGAGCCCGGGATGCTCCCGCGCTCGGCCAACTCGGCGGCGCGGCGCACATCGAGCACGAATGCGCCCCCTTCGACCTGGGCCTCGATCTTGGTCGCGTCGATCTCCGCGATCGACGCCGGCTTTCCCTTGCGCGCGTACTCGTCGAAGACGGCGGGCGTGGCGTAGCCCATCACGCGATCGAGCCCGACGCGGATCAAGTCGACGGTCGCTTCGCGCACGCGCTTCTCGTCCACGATCAGGTAGATCGCCATGCCCTCGGGCACGTACGAGCCCGCCACCGTGTCGAACGCGCGGTTGAGCGGCGTGAACAACGCCCCCGGGACGTGCGCGCGCTTGTACGCGTCCCACGAGCGAAGATCGAGCACGGCGACACCGGTGGCGCGCTCCAGCTCGACGAGCTTGGTGGCCGCGAGCGGCTTGGGCTCGGGCAGCTTGCCGAGCACGGCCGGCCCGCCTCGATTGTCGCGCTTCATGCGTGCGAAGTAGAGCGGCGGTTCCGGCTGCCCTTCCAGGATGTAGGCGAGGAACGACTCGGGGTCCTTGGCCGCCCCGATGGAGACGTTGGCGGTCAGCTCGTAGCCGACCGTCGACATGGGCACCGCGCCGAGCGCCTTGCCGCAGGCACTCCCCGCGCCGTGAGCGGGCCACAGCTGCATGGCGGGCGGTAGTGCGCGGAACTTTTCGATCGAGCGATACAGCGCGCGAGCGCTCGGCTCCATCGCGCCGCTTTGACCGGCCGCCGTCTCGAGTAGATCGGGGCGCCCGACGTCGCCCACGAATACGAAGTCGCCGGTGAGGATGCCGACGGGAAGGGTCGCGCGCGCCGGCGTGTCGGTGACGGTGTAGCACACGTGCTCGGGCGTGTGCCCCGGGGTGTGGATCACGTCGAAGCGGATGTTGCCGACCATGAAGTGGTCGCCGTCGTGCAGGAGCCGGTGTTGGTACGCGCTACCCTCGAGCCACTCCGATTGCCAGTCGGCTCCACCTTCGGCGGAGACGTAGACGGTAACGCCCGCGCGCTCGGCCAGCTCACGCGCGCCGGAGAGAAAATCGGCGTGGATGTGCGTCTCGGCCACGGCGACCAGGCGCAGCCCCTCGCTCGTCGCAATATCGAGGTAGGTTTCGACGTCGCGAAGCGGGTCGACGACGATGGCCTCGCCGGTCGCCTGGCAGCCGATGAGGTACGCGTACTGGGACAGTTTGCGGTCGTACACCTGGCGGAAAAACATGGCGTTCACCTCGGGAGCCGTGGGCCTTCCGAACGGTCGCGGGATGCCGACGGCGGGCTTTCTGCTTCGATCTTGCGCCAACGCGGTGCGCCTGTCATGTCCCTTTTTTCCTCATGCGGACGCCACGAAGAAGGCGATCCAGCCCGGCGAATTCTTGGCCCGGGTGACCTTGCGGAAGACGCTGTTGCCCAGGCCGGTGCGGGTGTCGAAGCCCTCCCAATACAGATCGAGGTCCTTGAATCCGGCCTCGAGCAAGATCTCGCGGACCTCCGGGATCGACCAGGTTCGCCACGCGTACGAGAAGGCGCGCCGAATGCCGCCGCCGTCGCGGAACTTGAAATGAATGTAGAACTGCCCGAAGTTCGCGACCGGGTCGTAGTGGTGCAGCTCCCACAAGTACGTGAAGCCGCGGTGGCGCGTGCGCTCGGTCATGGGGCGTTGCGAATCCCAGCCTCCGAACATGTCGACGATGAACACGCCGCCCGGCGTGAGCGATCGCCGCGCCGCCTCGAAGTACGCGCGCAGCGCGGCGCGCGAGTGAAAGATGTTGTACGAGAAGTTGAGCGCCACCACGATGTCGACCTTCGGTTTGACGACGTGCATGACGTTGCCGCGGCGAAGCGTGATGCGCGCGCGCGCGTGCTCGGAGAGCGGCGCGATGTTGTGTTTGTGCGCCCAGCGCAGCGTGGGTGCGTCCAAGTCGACGCCGATCGCAGTGCGATCGCGGCGTCCTTCGACCCATCGTGCCGCCAGGAGTGCGGTGCCGCAGAAGTCTTCCTTGAGCGAGAGCGGCCGGCGGCCGGTGCGTTCGCGATACGCGCGCTCGAAGAACCCGAAGTGAACCTCCGGGCTCTGGACCGATTCCTGGTAGAGCCAGTGTCGGTCGCGCGACTTGGGACCCCTCGGCTTGCGCGCGCGCGCACGCCGGGCGGTCGTTCGAGTGGCCATGACGCGGGTCGTCCTTTCTTGCGGCAACGAGGCAGAAAAAAAGAGACCCGCAGCGCGCGGGTCCCCGAAGAACTGGTAGCCCCTAGGGGAATCGAACCCCTGTTTTATGGCTGAGAACCATACGTCCTAACCGCTAGACGAAGGGGCCGCAACCGTGCGCCACAGAATAGTATCGGAGGCCCCGAGTGTCAAGAACCCCATGGGTTGACAGCACATGGCGGCCTCGATTAGATTGCAGACGGCCGCCGGACATTCGGGTCCTAAACTCAAGCACCCCATTCGCAAACGAGTCATCGATGCTCCACTCCAGCGCCTGCGAGTACGCGATCCGCGCGTTGACGCACATGGCCGGCTCACCGGTCGGTACCCGCATGCTGGCGCGCGACGTTGCCGCGCACGAGCGCGTTCCGGGTCCGTTCCTCGGCAAGATCTTTCAGACGCTGGTGCGCGCCGACATCCTGACCTCGAGCAAGGGACCGGGCGGCGGCTTCTCGATCGCGCGCGATCCGTCGACCATCACGCTCTTCGACATCTATCAGGCGATCGACGGCACCACCTACCTCGAAGGCTGCGCGGTCGGACTCGCGCGCTGCTCGGACGAGACGCCGTGCCCGCTGCACGAGCGATGGAAACCGCTGCGCGAGCGCATTCGCGCCTACCTGCAGACCACCACCCTCACCGACATGGCCGAAGCGACGCGCAAGAAGCGCGAACTCCTGGCGCGCGACACCCACTGATCCGATGCGACGTTTCGCCTGCGTGATCGCGCTGGCCGCGCTCCCGGCCGCCTTGGCGCCGGCACAAACCATCCCCGACCAAACCAAGACGATCGGGACCCAGATGCCCGACGTCGCCTTCACGGCCGACGACGACTCCACGTTTCACTTGAGCGCGCTCTGGGGCAAGCCGGTCATCGTGAGTCCCATCTTCACCAGCTGCCCGCACACCTGCAGCATGATCACCGAGAGCCTGCGCGACGCGCTGCGCGCGATCGGCGAACCGGGAGTGGGCTACGAGGTACTTACCATCTCCTTCGACCCCGCCGACGATACCGCCGCGATGCGCGCCTACCGCGAGCGCTTGACGCTGCCGAGAGGCTGGCGCCTCGTGACCGCGAGCGCCTCCGACCTCGCGACCTTCCTGGGTGCCATGGATTTCAACGTGACGGCGCTCGAGGGGGGCGGCTTCGCCCACCCCAACCTGGTCGTTGTGCTGGGCCCCGATCTACGAATCGCGAGTTACGTGCACGGCGTCATGTACGAAACCGACGACGTGCGCGCCGCACTCGAGGACGCGTCGAACCGGGCCTCGTTGGTCACGCGGTTTCGGCCCGTGATTCTATTGGTCGTAGCACTGGGCTTGGTCGCGGTGGGATGGACGCTCTATGCCACGCGGAGGCGCGAACGGGAAGCGTAGGAAGTTGGTTGGAGGGGGAGGATTCGAACCCCCGCAAACTGATCCAGAGTCAGTTGTCCTGCCACTAGACGACCCTCCACCCGGTCGTAACGCGCAAACGCGGTGCATCGCGCGCGAGGATGCTATACCTTAGCAGCATCGCCGGGACCGCGCAAGGCCCGCCCGAACCCATGAGCCTCCGACTCAAAGACAGAATCGCCGAGTCCTTCTGGCGCTCCAACCCGCGCCCCGACGCGCGCATCGTGGACGAGATGCGACTGGCCGACGCGCCCGACGCGCGCCCGGTCGCGCGCTACGGCCGCGAAGGGATCGCGTTCATCGAGAAGCTCGCGCGCGCGCTGCACCGCTACGGCTCGGCGGCGCCCACGGTCGAGGACGCGCTCGCGCTGGTCGCCGAGCGGCTCGGCATCCACGGCGAGTTCTTCGCGACACCCACCGCCATCTTCGCCTCGCTCGACACCGGCGACATCGAGCAGACCATCATGATTCGCGTCGAGCCCGGCTCGGTGAATCTGGACAAGCTCTCGCGCCTCGACCGCTTGACGCAGGACGTGGCCAACGGCTTGGTCTCCCCGGCGGAGGCGTCCCGCATCATCGACGAGATTCGCGCCACGCCGCCCCGCTTTCGCGGCAAGACCACGGCCGTCGCGTTCGCGGTCGCATCCGCGGCGTCGGCGTGCTTCTTCGGCGGGGGCTGGCGCGAGATGGTGGTGTGCGCCGCCATCGGGCTGGTGAGCGGGCTGTTGGCGCTGGTCGCGCGGCGCAACCCGAGCTTCCGGTTGTTCGAACCCCTCGCGGCCTTCGTGGGCGGATTGGGCGCGTGTGCCGCCGCGGTCTTGCTGCCGCCGACGTCGCTCTACGTGGCGATGGCGGGCGGGTTGATCGTGCTCTTGCCCGGGCTCACGCTGACCACCGCGATCAGCGAACTCGCGACGCGCCACCTGCAATCGGGCACGTCGCGCCTGATGTCGGCGATGATCATCCTGGTGTCGATCGGCTTCGGCGTGGCGTTGGGACTCGCGGCGGGCGAACGCCTGTTCGGCTCGGTGCCGATCGTGAACCCGCAGCCGCTGCCGCAATGGACGCTGGGCATCGCCGTCGTGATGGCGTCCTTCGCGTTCATGATCCTGAACCAGGCGCACCCCGGAGACGGCGGGTGGATTCTCATCGTGTGCGTGCTCGCCTTCGTGGGCTCGCGACTGGGCGCGCAGTGGATCGGCGTTGAAAGCGGCGCGTTCCTGGGTGCCGTTCTGGTGGGTGTCGCGAGTGGCGTGCTCTCGCACGCTCGCAATCGACCGGCGGTGGTGACGGCCACGCCCGGCACCATCATGCTGGTTCCCGGGTCGATCGGATTCCGCAGCATCACCGAGATGATCGCAAACGACCCGGTGAGCGGGTTGCACACCGCCTTCACGATGATCCTGACCGGTGTGGCGCTGGCGTCGGGGCTGTTGGTGGCGCGCTTGATCGTGCCCCGCCGCACACGCTTCAAGTAGTCGCTACTCGGTGCTCGCCCATGCGCGCGCCGGCTCGACCACGTCGTCGAAGTCCGCGGCGAAGGCGGCCTTCGAGGCCGCATCGAGATCGTCGTTCGCACCCAGCGCCACCACGAAGCGCCCCATCGCCTCTTCGCCGTGCGCCTTCACGATCTGCTCGACCGTGCGGTACGCGTTGTAGTAGGCGCGCCGCGTCTCCTGGCGGTCGCTTTCTTTCGCGAGGGCGCTCTCCATTTCCTTGGTCGACATCCCGATGGGGTTGCCGCCGGTGTCCACTCGCAACTCCTCGAGCACGGCCGCTTCCCCCGCCAGGTACGACGCGAGGCCCTCTTCGATCCAGCGCGGCGCGCGGTGCTTCGAAATCTTGCCGATCGCCCACTCGTAGTATTCGCGCGGTCCCACCACGGTGAGCAGCCCGCGCGTGTGCAGGTTGATGGGCGGCTGGATGCTGATGGTGTCGCCCTCGATGCGCGAATAGTGCCACCACTGGCGTCCCGTGCTCGACGTGTACACGTCGATGTCGCCCGCGCAGACGATGACGGCGCGCTCGGCGGGCACCGTGCCGAACACCTGCTGGGTGCGCGCGCGCGCTTCGGAGGCCAGCTTGATCATGGCCATGCCCTGCAGCGCGTTGAGCTTGCCGTCCGGGTACCACACCTCGAGGACGTCGTTGGCCAGGACACCGCCGTACCCGTCCCAGTATTCGTCGCGCGTGATGCCATGCGTGCGCCTCATCTGGCTCAAGCTGTCGAGCTCGGCGTTATTGAGCTCGCGGTCGAGCGACGCAGGCACGGTGTAGCGCTTGACCGCGGTCTTCTCGCCGGCCGGCTCCTTCTCGCTGCAGCTTGCGAGCGCGAGCGCCGCCGTCGCGGCGAACGTGAGACGCGTTCCGATTCGTCCTATCCTGGCTCCCGTCACGTCGACTCCTTCTTCGGTTTTGCGTTCGATCGCTGCATGAGCGCGCGCACCGCGCGCCCGGCCCGCTCGATCTCGTGCGTTTCTTCCTCGCGCATTCGCACCGCGAGCGTGCGTTGCCCCGCGCGCGCTTCCTGCAACCACCGCGTCGCGAAGCGGCCCGATTCGATCTCTTCGAGGATCGACGCGAGCGCGCGGCGCGTCTGCTCGGTCACGATGCGCGACCCGCTCTCGAACGACCCCCACGCCGCGGTCTTGCTGATGCGCGCGCGCATGTCGGCCAGGCCGCCTTCGTACATCAAGTCCGCGATGATCTTGAGCTCCTGCAGGCACTCGATGTACGCGACCCCGGGCGAGTAGCCCCGGGCGACCAGCGTCTCGAACGCCGCTTTCACCAGGGCGGGCACGCCCCCGCACAGCACCGCCTGCTCGCCGAACATGTCGGTGATGGCTTCCTCGCGAAACGAGGTCGCGATCGCACCCGCCTTCAGGCACCCGAGGTGCGAGGCGTACGAGAGTGCGAGTTGCAGCGCCCGGCCGGACGCGTCGCTCTCGATCCCGACCATGCACGGCACCGAGCGGCCGGCTTCGTACTCGCGCCGCAGGAAGTGCCCCTGCCCCTTGGGTGCCACCAGCACGACGTCGCGGCCGGGTCCCGCTTTCACGCCGCCGAAGGCGACCGCGAAGCCGTGCGCGAAGACCAGAGCGGCACCCTCGCGAAGCGAGGGCGCGACCTCGGAGACGAACACGCTCGCCTGCTCTTCGTCGGGGAGGAGCATCACGACCACATCGGCGCGCGCGGTCGCATCGCCGATTCGGAGCGTCTCGAAGCCGGCCGCTTGCGCGGCCTTCCACCCCGCGCCGTTCCGGCGCGCCCCCACCACCACGCGGGCGCCGGAGTCGCGCAGGTTCAACGCGTGCGCGTGACCCTGGTTCCCGAAACCCAGCACCGCGACGGTGACACCGCCGAGGAGGTTTTCTTTCAAGTCGTGGGGTGCGTAGACGTTCATCGCGGACGCCCGGTGCCGAGCGTCCGCGTATTGTAGCGCAGTTCGGCGGCGGTTGATACCCGCTCGGTCTCGCCCATGCCACGCCGCTCGTGCTCGGAAACCGGGGTATTCAGTGGGTATATCCCGATGGGGCGCACTGTCGTCCAGTTAACAGCACCCGCCCGCGGTCGCCACCATAGTTCGTTGAAGCACTAGGCTGCGATTGGCGCCACGCGAGCACGTCTTGTGTTCTGTTTCGCCGACGTGCATCGCGCGGTGTTCGCGCATGCGAAGTTGGACTCAACCAAGGAGCGACTATTGAACCGACACGTGACACACATATTTGCATCGGTGCTCGCGATCTCCTGCTGGCTGCCGTTGTCCGTCGGTGCGCAGACCGCACCCGCGCACCACAACGGCGGCTTGGGGTTCCATAGCATCGACGCCCCCTTGGGGGGACGGTTTTGGTTCGCTGAACAGAAGCTGGGCGTGGACTTCGGACTCGGCCTCCGCTCGACGCCCGCTCCCAACTACGACGAAGACTTGACGGGTTGGGCCGTCGAGTTGGGCGTTCCCTTCGTCGTGAAGAGCTGGGACAAGGTGCACGTTCTACTCCGGCCCGGCTTCGTTTATGACAGCCAGGAAGTCGAGATGAGCGATCCGCCCCACCCATTCGCCACCGACGATCGGACGACGATAGCCCTGACGGCCGAGCTGGAGGCAGAGGTGTTAATCTTCGACAATTTCAGCGTGTCGGCCAGTCACGGCATTGGCTACTTTAACGTCGAGCCCGCCGGCGGCGGTGACGGCGAATCGAGCTGGAGCACACTGGGCGCCGACTTTTCGCACATCGGCTTTCACTACTACTTCTTCGGAGTCGGCTTATAGACGACGTGAAGCGGCGATGCGCGATTGGCCACCGGCGAGGGTGGCCAATCGCCGCGGCAGGTTCGTGCTCACTCGCGGCGCGTGTAGTGGATCTGCCACTTGACTTCCCACGTCTTGCCCGCGTCCGTCGAGCGCTCCCAGTTCCATTCGAACGCGTCGGGCGTGATGTCGTACCACACCATGCGCTGGTGGACGGTCTGGCCGTCTTTCTGGAACGAACGCGACAGCGTCATGCGACCATCGGCGAAGCCTCCCGTGAAATCGAGATAGCCTCCCTGATTGTCGACCCACGTTTGCTTCCATTGCTTCGCGCCGGCGTCGTACACAGACACGCTGTGCCCGAGAAGCCCGGTCGCCTCGCTGCCGTCGAACTCTTCGACCACGACGGTGTCCCATCGCTTCGTGACACGATTGACGCCGCGCGCGTTTCCCGTCCACGACGCGTCCCATTCGCCGAGCCAGAAATCGAACTGCGACGCTTCGGGCGGTGGTGGCGGTGTCGACGATTGAGTCATGGCGACGACGGGCGCGAGCAGAAACGCGGACGCGAGCAACACGACGAACATACGCATGGACGGCCTCCGGGGGAATTGCTGGCGTCGCGGATGGAGCGAATCTAATCGACACTCCGGCGCGGCGAAAGGGAAAGTTGGAGTGCTTCCGCGCGCGCTGCCACCGGCCGCGAGGGCGCGCGCTTTCGTGTATACTGCCGATTCGTGCCACGCTCCAACGCACCCCGCCGTAAGCGCGACACTCCGCGTGATCGGAAAGCGGCCTTCGCCGTTCGCCGGCATTCGCGCCGTTGGCTCATCGTCGCCGCTCTGCTCGTTGTCTCCGTCGTCCTCGTGCGTACGGCCTGGGTGACGGACGACACCTACATCACATATCGCGTGGTCGACAACTTCCTCCAGGGGTACGGCCTCACCTGGAACACCGACGAGCGCGTCCAGGCGTACACGCACCCGTTGTGGCTGTTCCTGATCCTCTCGTTCCAGTTCATGACGCGCGAGGCATACGCGACCGGGATCGTCCTCTCGATCGCCGTGTCGCTGGCCGCGCTCGCGCTGCTTGCGTTCCGCGTGGCGCGAAGCACGAACGCCGCGATGCTGGGACTCTTGACCCTGCTGCTGTCACGGGCCTTCGTCGACTTCGCCACCTGCGGGCTCGAGAACCCGCTGACGAACTTGCTGCTGGCGCTGTTCATGCTCGCGTGCCTCCGAACGCCGCACGATGTTCGTCGCTTCTTTCTATTGTGCGTCGTGGGGGGCTTGGGGATCCTCACGCGAGCGGACTTCACCCTTTTGGTCGTGCCCGTCCTCGTGGTCGCGGCGGTCGGGCTGCCCAAACGCGCGGCGTTGAAAGCGGCCCTGGCCGCGTTCCTGCCCGTCTTCGCGTGGGAAGCGTTCTCGCTCGTCTACTACGGGTCACTCGTCCCCAACACCGCGTACGCCAAGCTCAACACCGGCATCCAGCGCTCGGAGTTGGTCATCCAGGGCGCCCACTATCTCTTGGAGTCCCTCAAGCGCGATCCGCTGACTCTCGGTGTCATCGCGTGCGGGATCGCGGTGCCGTTCGTGACCGGGCGCAAGAACCTCGTCCGAATCGCCCTCGGCATCGCGGCGTACCTGGCGTACGTCGTATGGATCGGCGGCGACTTCATGAGCGGGCGATTCCTGACCCCGCCGCTGTTCGCGGCCGTCTCTGTTCTGTCGCAGTTCCGGTTCGAGAGCCGGCGCGTGGTGTGGCCCGCCTCCGCCGCCGTCGTGGTGATGGGGCTTCTCCCCGGGC
>JAKEHA010000051.1 GCA_022615275.1 Candidatus Latescibacterota bacterium | reverse complement strand
GTCCGCTTCGTCATGGTGGGCGGCGAAGTTCCATCGGACCCGGGATACGCGGCGCGCATCCGGGACGAAGCGCACTCGATCCCCAACCTCACGCTCACCGGTCGTGTCCCGCAGGAAGACGTGGCGAAGATCCTCGGCGAAGCCTCGGTGCTGGTCAACACGTCGCGCTTCGAGGGGTTTCCCAATGCGTTCCTGGAGGCGTGGGCGGCCGGGGTGCCGGTCGTGTCGCTGGTCGACGTCGACGACGTGCTGGCCCGCGAGCGCGTCGGCGTCGTGTGCGACGACGTGGAAGGACTCGCTCGCGAATTGGGCGGCCTGATGGACGAGCCCGCGCGATTGCGCGCGATGGGCCAGCGCGCGCGCGGGCTGGTCGAGCGCTGCTACGGGGCCGACGTCCTGGGGCCGCAGTATCTGCAGTACTTCAGCGAATTGCTGTCGGCCGGGAGTTGACGTGGCGACGCGTTTGTTGATTCTCGACACGGAGCTGGAGATGGGGGGCAAGGAGAAGCTGTTGTATGATTTCATCGCGCGCGCCGAGCGCGACCGGTTTCGAATCGCCGTGTGCTGCCTTCGCCCCGGCGGTTACTTCAAGGACCGGCTCGTCGCCATGGGCGTGCCGTTCTACGACAACCTCCTGCGCCACCGTTTCGACGCGCTGGCGTTTCGTGAGCTGGAAAACGTGCTGCGAGCCGAAAAGACCCAAATCGTGGAGACCTTCGCGCACCCGAACACCGTGATCTTCTCGTTCATGGCCAAGCTGCGCTCGCTGGTGGAGCGAGTCGTGGTGTCCTTTCACGCGGTGGGAACCGACGCGCGCGGTGCAGTCGTGCGCCCGTACCTGCGGCCGTTGCTGCGACGTATGGACGCACACATTGCCGTGGCCGAGATCCAGAAGCGGCACCTAGTGGAAGTCGAAGGCTTGCGCGAAGAGAGCGTGCGCGTCATCTACAACGGGGTGGACACGGCCGTGTTTCGCCCCGCGGCCGGGTCTGAACGCTCATCGACGCGACGTTCTTTGGGAGTTTCCGAAGACGCGATCGTCCTGATGGCGGTGGGATCATTGAAACCGATCAAGGGTGGCGACGTGCTCTTGCGCGCCGCGGCGCCCGTGATCCGGAAGGACCCGCGCGTGCGCCTGGTGCTGGTCGGCGAGGGACCCGACCGCGCCGCGCTTGTCTCACTCGCCGCCGAGCTCGGTGTCTCCGATCGCGTGACGTTGCTCGGATTGCGTGACGACGTGGACGCCCTCCTGCGCGCCGCCGACGCGCTGGTGCTGGCGTCGCGCACGGAGGCATTTCCCACCGTGGTCCTGGAGGCGATGGCCACCGGCCTCCCGGTGGTCGCGACGCGCGTCGGTGGCGTGCCGGAGATGGTGGAGCCCGATCGCAGCGGGCTTCTCGTGCCGGCCGAGGACGCCGGCGCCTTGGGTGGCGCGATCGAGCGGGTCGTCGCCGACGATTCGCTGCGTCGATCGCTGGGGTCGCGCGGTCGCGCGATCGTCGAGTCGCGGTTCCGCGTCGAGACCATGTGCGAGCATCGCATGGCGCTCTTCGAAGAACTGCTCGCACGCACGCCCATGATTGGAGCGCGGTCATGAACGTCCTCAAGTTCGTATTCGGTCATCGCGGCGCGGGTAATCTCGTACGGCGCAGCGTCCAGATCGCCACCCGCTTCGGGCCCAACCCCGAGCGCATGGGCGGACGCTTCGAGCGCTTCATGGACATCCTGGACGAGTTCGCCATTCGGCCCACGTTCCCCATCACGGCGCTTCCCATGAGCCGCAACCCGTCGTTCGCGCACCGCTTGCTCGAGCGCGGCGCCGAGCTGGCCGTGCACGCGTGGTCGCACGTCGACCTGGCGGCACTCGACCTCGAAGCGCAGCGTGTGCACATGGGGCGCGCAGTCGAGCTGTTCCGGTCGTGCTCGGTGCCCTTCACGGGCTTTCGCGCGCCCTACCTCCACTGGAATGAGGACACCATGCGCGTGGTGGGCGAGTTCCAGTTCCGCTACAGCTCGAATCAAGCGGTGTGGTGGGACGTGCTCGACGTCGCCTCCATGACGCCGCCGCAGAAAGAAGGGATGGAGCGCGGGCTCGCGTTCTACCGGCCCGTACCCACGAGCGAGTTCCGCGTGCTCCCGTTTCGCCGCGACGGCTTCGTCGAGATTCCGGTCTCGCTCCCCGACGACGAGATCCCGCTCGATCGCATGTACGTCCACGATGTCGACTACCTGGCGGCGATGTGGCGCAAGATCCTCGACGCGAGCTACGCGCGCGGCGAGTTGTTCACGCTGCAACTGCATCCCGAGCGCATCGACTTCTTCGCGGATGCGCTGCGCGGGCTCCTGTCCGAAGCGCGCGCGAAGCAGCCGGGCGTATGGATCGCCACCCTGGACGAGATCGCGCAGTGGTGGGACGCGAAGGCGCGCAACCGCGCGCAATTCGTGCGCGAAGGCGATCGTTTTCGCGCCGAGGTGAGCGTGTGCGACGGCACCACGGTGTGCGTGCGCGCCAACGGAAGCGATCGCGCGGTCGACAGCGCCGTGTTCACGGTCGACACGAGCGCGCGTCCCTGCGTGGGCGTGGCACCAGGGTCGAGCCGCGAGGCGCTGACCGCGCTCGCCGACCTGGGCCACATCGTTGAAGTGGGCGAGCGCGCGGACGGGTACGCGGTGCACCTGGGGCGCGTCGAGCGCCACGACTTCGCCGGCATCGAGGCGTGCCGGCGCGTCATCGACGAGTCGCGCCGCCCGCTGGTGCGCTTCGAGGCCTGGCCGCGCGGGTGCAAGAGCGCGCTCGCGGTCACCGGCGACATCGACGCGCTCACCATCTGGGACTTCGTCCAGCGGTTCCGAGGTCAGTAACCACGCATGGCGCACCGCATCCTCATCGTGTCCGAAGACCTCGTCCGACCCTGGGACGAAGGCATCAAGAAGTTCGCGTACTCGATCGGTGCCGCGCTCGCGTCCGACCACCCCGTGCGCATGATCAACGTCGATCGCAGCGGGCACGCCGCGTCGCGCAACGGAGCGCGCGCGCCCGAACCGGGCGCGCCTCCCATCGTCGACGTCTCCGGGTCGCGCACGTTCATGACGCCCGCGCTTCGCCGCGAAGTGCACTCCTTCCAGCCCGAGGCGATCGTCTACGTGCCCTCACCCTCGTCGACCGTCGGGAGCTTCGCGCGGTCATACGCGCTGCGCCGGCACTGGCCGCGCGCCAAGCACGGGATGGTGGCGCTGATCCCGCGCCGCCACGGTGCTGCCGCGCGCGCGTTCTTGCAGGGCACCGCCCCCGACGTCCTCTTCGTACCGTCGTACGCGTCGCTCTTGCACGCGTGCGACTTGTCGCTGCGCGCCGAATTGCTCCCGGTCGGCGTCGACCTGGCCGCGTTTCGTCCCGCGCGCGACGGTGAACGAGCTGCACTCCGGCGCGCGCACGGCGTCCCCGAGAACGCTTTCGTGTTTCTCCACGTCGGACACTTGAGCGAGAAGCGCAACCTCCGTTCGCTGGTGGGGCTGGCGGCACTGCCGAACGCGCACGTGGTGGTGATCGGGAGCACCAGCACGCCCGAAGACGCGCGCCTGCGCCGCGACCTCGAGGGCGCGGGCGTGCGCGTGATTCGCGAGGTGGTTCCGGTCGGCGAGTTCTACCGCCTCGCGGACGCGTACGTCTTTCCGACCATCGATGGCGAGGGGTGCGTCGAGATCCCGCTGTCGGTCCTGGAAGCGCTCGCGAGCGGCTTGCCGGTGCTGGCCCGTCCCTTCGGGGGACTGCGCGACGTGCTGGCCCCGGGCGACGACGTGCGCTACTTCGACGACGACGGCGGGCTGGCCGCGGCCGCCGCGTCGCTCGCGCATGGCGCGCGGCCGGCCGCGCGCGACGTGCGCGCGTTCGCGTGGCGTGCCATCGCGGAGCGCATCGTGACGCGACTGTGCGATCCCGCGGGAGCACGGGCGTCGTGAACCAGCCGGCCGTCCAGCACACGCGCGCGGAGTACCTGCGCGTCGCGGCTCGCATTGCGAGTCCCCACCACGTGGAGGACCTGTCCCGGCTCGACGCGTTGACCCTGCACGCGGCCGGCCGGCTCCTCGAAGAGCAAAAAGTCTCATTCATTCCGATCGTCGCGCGTTACGGCCCCGTCCTCGATGCCACCCCGCTCGCGGAATTCGTCCGGCGCGACGTCGAACGCTACCGCGTGCAGCGCGACGAATTCGAACGGATTCGCGTGCGCCTGGCCGTGGATCGCGTGGATGCCATGCTCTTCAAGTCGACCGGGATGGCGCCGGCCTTCCACTACCAATCGAGCAACCTCGACGTCCTGGTGCCGGACGGTCGCGCGTCGATCGCGCGCGTAGCACTCGTGGAGCTCGGCTACGTCGAGCTGCTCAACGTCGAAGAGCCCAAGAAGTTCCTGTTTCGCCGCTTCGTCGGCGACGGCGCGAGCTTCGCCTTCCATTTGCACGAAGTGGTGGGGTGGGGCGTGCCCTTCCTGGACAACGCGCCGGTGTGGCGACGCGCGCGGCGCGCGCCGGACGACACCGATGTGATCGTGCCGGGACCGTCCGAAGCGCTCCTTATAACGCTCGCGCACTGGTTTTACGAGGACAAGGCGCTCTCCTTGGGCAATATGCTTCTCACGGCGCACGCGCTGCGGTCGATGGACTGCGCGCTGGCCGAGCCGGCCGCGCACGCTCGCGGCCGCGGCTGGGAGGAGGGGTTCTGGGGCGCACTGCACGTGTTCGAGGAGGCGTGGAAGCGCCTCTTCGGCGCCGGATTCATGAACGCGGAGCAAAACGCCGAGTTGGGGCGCGCGCCCGCGCGTTACGCCGCGGTGCGTGCGCGGCTCTTGCCCTCCGTGCGCTACGGAGAAAACGGGCTGCCCGCACAGATTCCGTTCCGTCCC
>JAKEHA010000304.1 GCA_022615275.1 Candidatus Latescibacterota bacterium | reverse complement strand
GACTATCTGTACACCGAAAAGGAGCTTTCTCCCTGGGCGGACGTGATCCGCGCCGCCGCGGGTGCGTCCGAGCGCGTGTTCGTCGTGTTGAACAACCACTTTCGCGGCCAAGCACCCGCCAATGCATTCGACCTCGCGGCCATGCTCTTGGGTCGCTCGCTTCCCGCACCCGCCGCGCTGCGACGTGCGTTCCCCGCGCTCGCGGCGCACACCACGGCCCCCGACGACGCCGGAGCGAGCGACAGTCTGTTCGGAAGCGCGCCTAGCGGCCCAGAAGAAACACGAGGAGAACGACGACCCCGACGATCCCGACCACGCCCACGATGAGGAGGGTGCGGTTGGAAGGAAAGGCGCTGGTTTCGACCGCGGGCGCTGGACGCGGTCCTTCGCCGTCCGACAGCGGGTTCTCCTCCGGGTCGTCGAAGCCGGGACGATCCGCGAAATTGGGCGCGTCGATCTTGTCGGTTTTGTTGAAGTGCTGGAGGCACAGCGAGCAGAAACGCGCGTCGGGCTCTTCCTCCCACCCGCAACGCGGGCACAGGATGCCGCCGTTGGCGGTGCGCCGCTCGAGCGGCTTCGCGATTTCTTTCGAGGTCTGCGCCGCCGGCTTCTCTTCGACCACCGGGGGCGCGTCCACGACCACTTCCAGGCGCGCCGTCCCGCCCAGTTCCTCGATCACCTTCTGCAGCCAGCGCGCCTTCTTGTACGGGAGCCGCTGCGCCATCGTGCACGGCGCGCGCGACACCAGCTGGCGCATGCGCACGACCGGCGACTTCAAGCGAATCGAAAGCTTGAGCGCGAACGTGTCCGGGGTTTCGATCTGGCGATCGATGGTCTCCAGAATGACGCGATAGTCGGCGTTGGGATCGGCGGCCGGCATCGGTGCCGCGCGCCTCGCGGGTTCGACCCTCGAGGCACTCTCCCGCCCCGCGGTCGCGGACTCACCCATCCTCTCCAGCGCCGCGCGCGCGGCGTCGTCGTCCGGGTTCAGGTACAGGATCTTCTTGTAGTGGCGCACGCCGAGGCCGCGGCTCTTGTCGGCGCCTCGGGGCGTTTCGCCGTTGAGGCGCGCGAGCAGCGCCGCGTTCGACTTCTGGGTGTAGCCCGCGGGGTCCTTGAAGAACTCCTCCAGCCCGCGCCGGTCGCGGCGCAAACCCTGTTTATCCATCGCCTCTTCCAGGTCCATCACGATCTCGGAGGCGTGCGCGTAGCGCGCGTTGAGCGGCTTGGCCAGCATGCGGCGCACGATCTGCTCGAATTGTTCCTCGACCAGGGGATTGAACGACGCCACCGCCTGCGGCTCCACGTGCTGGATGCGGTCGACGACTTCCGAATAGCTCGCACCCTCGAAGGGACGCTTGGCTGCGAGCATCTCGTAGGCGACGACACCCAGCGAGAAAATGTCACTCGCCGTTCCCACCGCTTCGCCGCGGGTCTGCTCGGGCGACATATACGCCGGCGTTCCCACGACCTTGCCGGGGTTGGTCACCAGAGTGAGTTTGTCGATCGCCTTGGCGAGTCCGAAGTCGGCAACCTTGATGGTCCCCTGGCGCGTGAAGATGATGTTCGCGGGCTTGATGTCGCGGTGGACGAGGTTCTGCGCGTGCGCCGCTTCGAGTCCGTAGCACACGTTGAGCACCACCGAGAGCGCCACGTCGATGGGCAGTCGCTGTTGTGTGCTCAAGAGCTCCTCGACGGTCAACCCGTCGTAGTACTCCATGACGATGAAGTAGGCGCCGTCCGACTTGCCCGAGTCGATGACGTTGACGATGTTGTCGTGCTGGATGCGGGCCGCGGCCTCGGCTTCCTGCTGGAAGCGCGTGATGAAGCGCGAGTCGGCGGCCAGGTGCGGCAGGAGGACCTTGATCGCGACCGTCTTCTTGACCGAGAGTTTGCGGGCCTTGAAGACGACCGCCATCCCCCCGACGGCGATCTGCTCGAAGGAATCGTACCCGGCGATTCGAAGGACGGCTTGCATGGTGCGGTCCCGACATAGGGACCGCCCGCGGAGTGCAGGGATCGTACCACGCCCTGTCCGGGACGCCGGCTGACCTTATGATCTAGTTTAAATTATCGTCGTAATATACTGTAAACAAAGAGCGTTCCAGCTCGAACGCTATTGGACGAGGGTAACCCGCCCGTTTCCTTCGATGCCCTCCGGACTCACGGCGCTGACAGCGAACTGCAGGCCCGTCAGCGAAAAGCCGAAGGTGGCGTCGTAGGTCGTGTTGGGGGTCTCGAACAGAAGCTCGTCGGGGACGAAACCGCCGCCGAGCAGGTAGATCCGATAATGATCGACCTGGCTCGGGTCGCTCACCGTCCAGGTGAAGTTGTAGTCGTATTCCGGGGGGTTGAGTTGCGCGTCCAGCAAGGTGACCACCAAGTCGGTCGGCGTGGGCGGTGCCACGAACTCGGGGGCCGCCGGGAGGTCCTCCTGTTTCGGGCAACCCAGCGCCGCGAGCGACAGGGCTGCAACCGCCAGGACGGCCACGCGTGTCAAACTGGGACGATACGAGCGAAGAAGATGCATGCGTCGCACTCCTAGAAACGAATGGTTCGTACCAGCCGGAAGCTGTCGCCTCGCCACTCGAGCGAGGTGTCGGTCTCACGCTGGACCTCGCCCGTTTCCTCTCCGGTCAGGAGAATGTCGGCAATGTTGAGTCCATATGTGACGATCAGCGCCCCGATCCACAGGTTTCGCCACTTCTCGTCGTCTTCGGCTTGCGCGTACGCGTCGTTCATCGCGGCGTAGGAATTGCTGATGTCGCCGGCGTAGACGGTTCCCCCGCCCTCGAGCTGATCCAGATACGAATTGTAGATCCGCTTCTGGTTTTCATAACGGTCTACGGTGGTGGAGTAGTTGACTTGGGTCGCGAACAAACCGGTCCACGAGATCAGGGCCGCGCTCCCAAAGACCGACGCCTTGCCATAGTGGCCGTCCTGCGCCTGCCCCAGGCCGGGCAAGAGGAGCGACAAGAGCAGCGAGTCGGCCGCCGAGGCCGGGGCCGCGAGGGAGATAACAAAAACCGCGGCCAGAGCAGCCGCGATCCCACGTAACGTCTTGCCACGAATCATGGATACGCCTTACGTTTCTACCAGTTGATTGCGTTCTAGGCGGTTACCGGCCGCCCCGACTGTCTACGCGGTCGAGCGGTGAATGTTACGTGCAAACCCCTATCGAGGCAAATTTTTTCTCCGGCGCGCCCGAGCGGCGCGGCCCGGTCCCGTCGGTGTCCTCCGGACGTAAGGCCGGCGCCCCCGCATGATCGACGTCCACGCTCTCTGCAAGCGCTTCGGGTCGCGCGACGCCGTGCGCGAGGTCACCTTCTCGGTCGGGGTCGGCGAGATCGTGGGGTTCTTGGGACCCAACGGCGCCGGCAAGACCACCACCCTGCGCATGCTCACGGGATTTTTGCCCCCCACCTCGGGACAGGCGCGCGTCGCCGGTTTCGACGTGGTGACGCAGTCGCTGCAGGCCCGCGCGCGCACCGGGTATCTCCCCGAGTCGGTACCGCTCTATCGTGACCTCACCGTGTCCGCGTACCTGGAGTTCGTGGGCGTGCTGAAAGGGATCGCGCGCGACCAACGCGCGCACCGCGTCGCCTTCGTCGTGGATGCGTGCGGCATCGGCGAGGTACGAACCCGCCGCATCGGAACCCTCTCGCGCGGATTTCGCCAGCGCGTGGGGCTGGCCCAAGCCTTGTTGAACGACCCCGACGTCCTCTTCCTCGACGAGCCCACGGTCGGTCTCGATCCCCAGCAGATCGTCGAAATTCGCGAACTGATCCGCAGTCTCGCGGGACGGCGCACGGTGGTCCTGAGCACCCACATCCTGCCCGAAGTCAATCTGCTCTGCCGGCGCGTGCTCATCATCCACCGCGGCCGCTTGATCGCGGACGCGCGACCCGAGGAGTTGCGCATGCACGGCGCGGCGTCGATGCGCGTCGACATCGAAGCCCGCATCGGCGCGGCCGCCTTGCTCGAACTCCTCCAGCGCACACCCGGGGTCGCGGCGGTCGAATCGCTGGCACCCGCGTCCGGCGGTGACGCGCGCGCGCGCGTGACGGCCGCCGAGGGAGCGGATCCCCGCGAGGCGATCGCGCAGGCCTTGGTGAGCGTCGGCGCGGGACTGCGCTCGATGTCGGTGGCGGCCGCAACCCTCGAGGACGTCTTCCTCCAACTGGTGACGAAAGAGGAGTAGCATGCGCAAG
>JAKEHA010000303.1 GCA_022615275.1 Candidatus Latescibacterota bacterium | reverse complement strand
GTGCTGGTCAGCCCGGGTAGCGAATCGAGAAACGCGCGCGGTAGTAGAAGCGCGCCGCCACTACCAGCGGCACGACGAGAAGAAGCAGGGCCGGGTCGCGCACGCACGCCCACAGCGCGATCACGACCGTGATCCCTTGCACCACGCGGGCGCTCGCGCGGTTGCGAACCGCCGTGCGCATTACGGGATCCAGCCTCTCGGCGCGTGCGACGGCGATGTTCGCGATCGCGACGACGACGAACGCGAGCGCCGCGACGATCAGTGCAACCAGCGATCCATCTCTCTGGAAGTAGCGCCAGCCTACCGTCGCCAAAGAACCCACCGCAAGCACGGTCGCGAGCTGCGCCGAGCGCACGACCCCCATTGCCACCGTGGTGGTGCGCTTGCCGGTGGCGGCGTCGCCGTCGACGTCCAGGATGGTGGTGTGCAGGAAGACGGCGCCGACGAGCAGCATCCACGGCGCGGCGTCCAGGAACGCGGCCAGCGCGTAGTCGGAGACACCGCCCGCGCCTGCTGCGAACGCGAGACCGCCGTAACCGATCGCGTTGGCGAAAAGGTCGAGCCACGGCCGTGCGCACAGGCGGATCGGCGGCAGCGAATAGGCGAAGGCGAGCAGCATCGAGGCCGCCAGCGGAATGTGCTGCGCGCCTTCGACCTCCTGGAACAGCCACGACGCGCCCAGGAAGCACGCGAGCCCGATCGCGATCATGGTACGGGTTCGAAACACGCCGTGGGTGAGAAAGAGCCCCTTGCCGTTGCGTCGATCGCTGGATTGGTCGAAGATCTGATTGACCACGTAGGCGCTCGCCAAGAGCGCCGTCAGGCACCAGAACCCCGGCTGCACGATCACGGAGAACAACTCCACGCGCGCGCGCACGGGAGCGAGGTGGACGCCGAGCGCGTAAAAGCTCCACGCCGGCACCATGATCAACGGCCGCAGCACGAACACGAAATCACCGGCGCGCAGGAACACGCGCGCGGCGTCGATACGGGATGATGACAGGGTGTGTGCGAAAACTAAAGGAGCGTATAGCTCGCTCCGTCGCGCGTCAACCGATACTCGAAGCGGTGGGTGGCGGCGCGCGTGGTGATGGAGCGGTTCGCGATGCCGCCCTCGGCGAGGGCGTCGAGCGACTCGGGGTAGTCGCCGTGCTCGGCGCGGTAGACCTCGAGCAGCCAACGCACGTGCTGCTCGACCCGGGCGCGCGAGGCGGTATCGCTGCGCAGCACGCCGTCGCGCGCCACCAGCGCCACCTTGTCTGATTTCTGCCACACGCCCACCACGACGCAGGCGAAGAACACGAAGGAGGCCGCCACCAGGAGCATGGGGTTGCCGCGCTTCTTGCGCATGACCTTGCCGCTGATCTGGGCCTCGCCGATTGCGCCGTCGCGCGCGTCTTCTTCGACCAGGATGAGGCCCTTCTCCTTGAGCATCTTCAAGGACTCGTAGGCGTCGTAGGTCGGCATGTTGCCGCGCGCGATAACGTCGCGCATCGCGCGCGCGGTCTTCAAGAGCGAGAGAACGAGGTTCTCGTTCTCGCTCATGGGCTCCTCGCCCTCGGGGACCTTGCCGGTGGCCGTGATCTTGATGCCCTGCGCGGGGAAGGCCTGCAAGAGCGCGGGGAACTCGTCGATGCGGCGCATACTCTCCATGAGCATGGGCTCCACCGCGAACTCGCCGAGGCTCTTCACACCGCCGACGATCTCCTCGCCCGAGACGAACTTGTAGGTGCACTGGTCCCAGGTCAGCACGTCGTGCAGGGTTTCCTGGATGTGGCTGCGCCAGTGGCGCGCGAGCGCCTTCTCGTCGAAGATTCCCTCGGAGTTGAGGATGTCGAGGAGGTCCAGCTTCGACTGCGCGATGATCTGCGTGATGCGCGTCAGGTCCTCGCGGCCCAGGCACCCGTAGCGCGTCAGGTACTCGCGGAACGGATCGCGCGTCTTGCTGCGCCGGTCGCGTGTCGAGACGATCTTGCCGTCTCTGAAGAAGAGCACCGCCGACTTGGTGTCGTTGGCTACCACCGACAACATGCCCGTCTTCTGCTGCACCGCGATGAGCTGCAGAATCTCTTCGATCTTGAAACTAGTGAGATTTCCCTCGAGGGCCATGCCGTGTCACCTGCCTTTTAAGCCGACTGCGACGCCGAATCGCTGTCCGCATGGCTGCCGCGGACCGTCACCGTGCGCGTGTTGCGCGCCTCGAAGAGCTGCCGCGAAAGCAAAGCCACCATGTACGCCACCACGACACCCAGGCCCGGCACGATCCACATCCACAGCGGTGTCTTGAACTCGACCGAATCCCAGTAGGGGAACACGTTGCCGCGCGTCCACAGCGCGAACGCACTGGCGGCGAAGACGGCCGCCACCACGAAGCCGGAGATGAAGCGGCCGTAGAACACGTGCCGCAGGCCCGGCAGCCACACCGTCGACCAGCGGATCGATTTGCGGCGGCGCACGATCACCGACTGGCGGCGCTGGCGCAGGAGTGCCTCCAGCACGCGATCGGACGAGACGCCCGCGACCGCTTGGCCGCAGGCGTGGCAGATGACGCTGCCCAGCTCGTCGTTGCAGCAGCCCTCGCAGGTCAGGTCACCGCAGTTGGCGCACTGGAACGCGAGCTTGCGGCTCTTGAGCGATTTGCTCACGATCACGGCCAGGATCATCGCGACCAGCATGATGCCGGCGCTGACCGTGGTCGGGTGGCCGGTCAAGGTCTCCATGAGATTGGTCAAGAGCGCGGGGTTGTGGTACTTGCCCTCCACTGCGGCGATTCTCCACAGTTGCGCGCTCGAATAGGTCTTCGGGTACACCGCCATGCGGGCGCGCGCGGGCTCGGCGATGGCGTCGCGCGAGTGCTCGAGCCC
>JAKEHA010000302.1 GCA_022615275.1 Candidatus Latescibacterota bacterium | reverse complement strand
GTCGGGAGCACGGAAATCCTCGGCGGATATCTGGTCCAGCGGAGCGCCGAACCGTTCGAGCGCGGCAGGCCATGAACCGCGAGCGCGTAGGCACCGACGAGAAGGAACTCAACTCTTTCGGCGATAAACGCGGACAGTATGTCGCGATAGTCTGGATTCAGCAACGTCGTGCCCCATGAACGCCCACGCGTCCACCGTGATCGGCCACACCATCCGAAGTCGCTCGGCCGGCGTCGCGTCGCGAACGTCGTCGTCGCGCCGCGACAGACCGGTCTTTCGTATGCGGAGATTCGCGCGATCCGCCATCGCTACACGTCGAGATTCTTCACCGAGAGCGCGTTGTCCTGGATGAATTCGCGCCTCGGTTCGACTTCGTCGCCCATCAAGATCGAGAAGATGCGATCCGCTTCCACCGCGTCCTGCACGTCGACTTTGAGAATAGTGCGCGCTTCCGGGTCCATGGTGGTCTCCCACAGCTGCTCGGGATTCATTTCGCCCAGACCCTTGTAGCGCTGGATGTAGACGCCGTCGTTGCCGCCCCAGTCTTTCAAGACGCGGTCGCGGTCCTCGTCGGCGTACGCGTAGACCTCTTTCTTGCCCTTCTTGAGCTTGTAGAGGGGCGGCTGCGCGATGTAGACGAAGCCCGCTTCGATCAGCGGCTTCATGTGGCGATAGAACAACGTAAGCAAGAGCGTACGAATGTGCGCCCCGTCGACGTCGGCGTCGGTCATGATGATGATCTTGTGGTAGCGCGTCTTGGCCAGATCGAATTCGCCGCCGCCGGTTCCGACCGCGGTGATGATGGTGCGAATCTCTTCGTTGGAGAAGATCTTGTCGAGGCGCGCCTTCTCCACGTTGAGCACCTTGCCGCGCAGCGGCAGAATCGCCTGGTACTCGCGGTTGCGCGCCATCTTGGCCGAACCGCCGGCCGAGTCGCCCTCGACCAGGAACAACTCGCTCACGGCCGGGTCGCGCGCGGCGCAGTCGGCCAGCTTGCCGGGGAGTGCGGCGGATTCCAGCGCGGTCTTGCGACGCGCCAAGTCGCGCGCCTTGCGCGCCGCCTCGCGCGCGCTGTACGCGGCCAGCGTCTTCTCGATCACCGAGCGCGCGATGGACGGATTCTCTTCCAGATACTCGCGCAGCCCGTCGCCCACCACCGCTTCCACGATGCCCTTCACTTCGCTGTTGCCGAGCTTGGTCTTGGTCTGACCCTCGAACTGCGGCTCGGGGAGCTTGACGCTCACCACTGCGGTCAGTCCTTCGCGTACGTCGTCGCCGCCCAAGGTCACGCGCTCCTTCTTGAAGAGGTTCGCGGCCGACGCGTAGTTGTTGATCGTGCGCGTGAGCGCGGCCTTGAAGCCGACCAGGTGGGTGCCGCCTTCGATCGTATTGATGTTGTTCGCGAACGAGAACACGTTCTCGGCGTACCCGTCGGTGTACTGCATCGCGACCTCGACCTGGACACCGTCTTTTTCGGCCTGGATGAAGATGGGCTGCGGCGTCAACACCGACTTGGCGGTGTCGATGTACTTCACGAACGAGACGATGCCGCCTTCGTACTGGAACACCTGCCGGCGCGGCTTGCCCGCGCGGCGATCGTCGAATACGATCTTCAGGCCCTTGGTCAGGAACGCGAGCTCGCGCAGGCGCTGGGCGAGGGTTTCGTATTGGTAGTCGACCTTCTCGAAGATCTGGGCATCCGGCATGAACGACACGATGGTCCCGCGACGCTCGGTGGCGCCCAACTCCTGGAGGTCGTTGGCGGGAACGCCGCGCTCGTAGCGCTGCGTGTAGCGCTTGCCGTCGCGATGGATCTCGACCTCGAGCCACTCGGAAAGCCCGTTGACGACCGAAACGCCCACACCGTGCAGGCCCCCCGAGACCTTGTAGGAATCGCGGTCGAATTTGCCGCCCGCGTGCAGTGTGGTCATCACGACTTCGACCGCCGGCCGGTGCTGGGTGGGATGCATATCGACGGGAATGCCGCGCCCGTTGTCTTCGACGCTCACGCGGAGGTCTTCGTGGATCACGACTTCGATGTCGGTGGCATGACCGGCCAGCGCTTCGTCGACGGAGTTGTCCACGACTTCATAGATCAAGTGGTGAACGCCGTGGATGTCGGTGCTGCCGATATACATCGCGGGGCGCTTGCGAACCGCTTCCAGCCCCTTGAGCACCTGAATCTGTTTGGCCGTATATTCGTGCGTCATTTCGACCTTTCCCGTCTTCGATGGATCCGATTCGCCCGGGGCAATCGGGGGTGTACCTTGCGTCGCGGAGGACTTGGTTTTTTCCAGCATGCGTGTCCGCCCGTCTATTCCATGTCGCGCGCGCCCAGCCGGATCCGCGTCAGATTGACGTCCGGGCAGGCTGCGCGCAGCTTCTTGACGAGGTCCTTCTCGATGAAGTGGAGCTCCTGCATCCATGCGCCGTGATCGACGCGGACGTACAGGGTCCCGTTCTCGTACCGCGTGGCCCGGGCGCGCTGCGATATTTCAGGGCCGACGATGTCGGCCCACCGCTCTACGAGCTGTCGCTCGCTGAACCGTTTTTGGAGCCCGAGGTCGCGCAGGACGGAAGGGAGGAGGTCTCCAATCCGAGCGAAGGAACGCCGCGTCATACGCT
>JAKEHA010000050.1 GCA_022615275.1 Candidatus Latescibacterota bacterium | reverse complement strand
GGCGGTGCTCGTCGCCGGCTTGGTGTCGCAATGGTTGGTGGGAAGTTACCTTTACCTCGGTTTTCCGCGCATCGGCAAGACCGGGCTCGCGGTGATTCCGGCGGCGATCGCCGTGGGGTTCGTGGGCGGCCTCTTGGGCGCGTTCCTGGGCAACGCGCTGTTTCGAGGGACGAGAGCGATTCGACAGTCGGCCCGCGAGCGCCCGCTGCGCGCCGGGCTGGGCATGGCGGTGCTGGCCGGATTGGTCGTGGCCGGCCTCGCACTCGTCGACCCGCGCGCGCTGGGACCGGGCAACCGGCTGGTGTCGCAAATTCTCTCCGGCGAGACGGTTGCCAGCGCGGAACTCGTGCTGGTTCGCATTGTCTCCACGGGTGCGTCGTACTTGAGCGGTTGCGCGGGCGGTGTATTTGCGCCGTTTCTCGCCATCGGCGCGAGCACCGGGTCGTGGGTGTCCACGTGGTGGCCGGGATCGAACGCGATCCTGCTCGCGCTCTTGGGCATGATCGCGGTCTTGACCGGGCTCACGCGCGCCCCGCTGACGTCGTTCGTGTTGATCTTGGAAATGACGGACCGTCACAGCGCGATCTTTCCCATGATGCTGACCGCGCTGATCGCGTTGGGCAGTTCGCGCATCGCGGGCGGGCCGTCATTCTATGAGCAGAGCAAGCGGCTGATACTGACGGAGCTCGAGCGGCGCCCCTCCAGCAACGGCGCGTAAAGGGTTGCCGGGTCTCGCGGTATTGCCTATCTTTGTGGCCACACGGTCCACACCTTCTTCCTCGAAAGGAGCCAGGATGATTCGCAAATCCCGGATCCAGCCTCGGAGGTACCGCGCGTTCACCGAGCGCGACATCGACCGCATCCCGCAATTGCGCGCCTACGACGCCGATCGGCTCCTGCGCATGAAAGCGGTCGCGCGGGTGCTCCCGTTCCGCGTGAACGAATACGTCGTCGACGAGCTCATCGACTGGAGGCGCGTCCCCGACGACCCCATGTTCCAGCTCACGATTCCCCAAGAGGGGATGCTGGACCCACGCGACCTGGACCGCATGGTCAAGCTCCTGCGCGCGGGCGCTGCCGAAGCCAAGATCAAGGCGTCCGCGCGCGAGGTCCAAATGCGAATGAACCCGCACCCGGCCGGGCAGATGGAGCTCAACGTGCCGTCGTTGGACAACGAGCCGGTGCCCGGGTTGCAGCACAAGTATCGCGAAACCGTGCTGGTGTTTCCGAGTCAAGGGCAGACCTGCCACGCCTACTGCACGTATTGCTTCCGATGGGCGCAGTTCGTGGGGATCGACGACTTGAAGTTCGCAGCCCGCGAATCCGAATCGCTGGCCGCCTACTTGAAGGCGCACAAAGAAGTCCAGAGCGTGCTGTTCACCGGCGGCGATCCGATGATCATGAAGACGGCGGTCCTACGCCGCTACATCGAGCCGCTGCTCGAGGACGAGTTCAAGCATCTGGTCAGCATTCGCATCGGGACCAAAGCGACGGCGTACTGGCCGTACCGTTTTCTGACCGATCCGGACGCCGACGACCTCCTCAAGCTCTTCGAGCAGATGCGCAAGGCGGGACGGCACGTCGCCATCATGGCGCACTACAGCCACCCGCGCGAGCTCGAGACGCCCGCCGCGCAGGATGCGTTGCGACGCATCATCGACACGGGTGCCGTGGTTCGCTGCCAGGCCCCGATCGTGCGGCACGTGAACGACAACGCGAAGACGTGGTCGGAAATGTGGCGCACACAGGTCGCGCTGGGCGCGATTCCGTACTACATGTTCGTCGAGCGCGACACGGGTCCCAAGAACTATTTCCAGGTGCCGCTGGCACGCGCATTCGACATATTCACGAACGCGTACACGCAGCTTTCCGGTCTGGCGCGCACCGTGCGCGGTCCTTCGATGTCGGCCACGCCCGGCAAGGTGCTGGTGGACGGGGTCGCGGAGATTCACGGCGAGAAGGTCTTCGTGTTGAAGTTCTTGCAGGCGCGCGAACCGGCGTGGGTCAACAAGCCGTTCTTCGCCAAGTTCGACGCGAGCGCCACCTGGCTCGACGATCTCGTGCCCGCCTTCGACGAATCGTCCTTCTTCTTCGAGCGCAGCATGGAGGAGATCAAGCGCGGGCGCCGTCAGCCCGCGTGGGGCGACCGGCCGGATCGCCGGCGTCCGCTGGTCCTCTTCGGCTCGGTGGAGTGGGAGTGATGGCGGCACGAAGGCGGAGCGCCGCGGACCATTCGCGAGACCATCACCCCGACGTCCACTTGAACTTGAGCGTGCGGGGCACGACGCCCTCGGCCACACTCGCGATCCAGGAACGCTGCGCGGCCATGCGCGCGGAGCGTCGCGACGTGTACCGGCTGGGTTTGGGGCAGTCCCCGTTTCCGGTGCCGCGTCCGGTGGTCGAAGAGCTGCGCGTCAACGCGCATCAGAAGGACTACTTGCCGGTGCGCGGCTTGCCCGCGCTGCGCGAAGCGGTCGCGGAGTACAACATTCGCTCGCAAGGCGTACCGCGCACCGCGGACGACGTGCTGATCGGTCCCGGCTCGAAAGAGCTGATGTTCATTCTGCAGCTCGTCTACTACGGAGAGATCGTCATTCCCAGCCCGGCTTGGGTTTCCTACGCGCCGCAAGCGCGCATCGCAGGACGGCAGATTCACTGGGTGCACACGCGGCGTGACAATGGATGGCTACTGACGCCGGCCGAGTTGGAAGCGGTCTGTCGCGACGACCCCGACCGGCCCCGTGTCGTGCTTCTCAACTATCCCAGTAATCCGACCGGCGGCTCGTTCACCGCGGACCAGCTCGAAGCGCTCGCGGACGTCGCGCGTACCTATCGCGTCGTCGTGCTTTCGGACGAGATCTACGGCGAACTCACGTTTTCGGGACAGCACGTGTCCATCGCGCGCTTCTACCCGGAGGGAACCATCATCTCGAGCGGTTTGTCGAAGTGGTGCGGCGCCGGCGGTTGGCGCTTGGGGACGTTTTCGTTTCCCAGCACGATGGACTGGCTGTTGGAAGCGATGGCGACCGTCGCGAGCGAGACCTACACCTCCACGTCGGCTCCCATCCAGTACGCGGCGGTGCAGGCGTTCCGCGGGAGCGAAAGCCTCGAGCAGTATCTGTGGCTGGCGCGGCGGATTTTGGGCGCACTGGGGGCGTGGAGTGCGGCGCGACTCGAAGCGGCCGGTGCCTCCGTGTTGCGCCCGGCCGGTGCATTCTATCTGTTCCCGGACTTCTCACCGCTAGCCGAGAAGCTGCGCGCGCGCGGCGTCACGAACAGCCGCACGCTGTGCGAGAAACTGCTCGAGGAGACCGGCGTTGCAACGCTGCCCGGCACCGAATTCGGCCGCCCCGCGAACGAATTGACGCTGCGCGCCTCGTTGGTGGATTTCGACGGGGCCAAGGCGATGTCGAGTCTCGAGGTGGTTGCGAGGGACGCGCCGGTGACCGAAGAGTTCCTGCGCGCCAATTGCGGCCACACGCAGCACGCAATCGATCTGATGGCGGATTGGGTGGCCCGCTAGATCGCCTGCCTGGCCAGTACGTGTGCGATCGACCCGAAGAAGAAACGGGTCACGTCTTTCGAAGGACGTGACCCGCTTCCGTTTCTCCGGTCGTGCGCTGGCTCGGGGATACGTCGCGCAAGCGACCGTCTACTTGGTTCGACCCGCGACGGAGACCGACATCACGACGCTCCCTCAAGAATCTTGCGAAAGCTGAATGGTGACCCGCACGACGTCCGCCATCCCGCTCCTAACCTGTTTCCACACAGTCGGTTTCCCCAAGAGCCCGTGGTTGACCTCGATCTCGATTCCGGCGTACCGAGACCCCGGAAACCGCCGGCGAAGGGTAGTCGTGAGCCCGTCCGACGAGCCCCGGTAGGGGTAGTTGCGGCGCACGCGCAGCTTGGGTGCCACGGCGCGGAGCCGGAGCGCCAGCGCGTCGGCGATCTCGACTTCGATGGGACGGATGGGGTCGTAGAGCAGCCCGATGTCCGCGGTTCGTTTTCGCCCCTTGAGTACCGGCGTGAACGTGTGCACACCGATGTGCACGACGCGTTCGTGGCGGCGCAACGCACGGCGAATCGCGGTATCGACCGCGCGCCGGTGGGGAAGATAGTGGGCGATGAGCAAGCGCATGTGGTCGGCGGTGTCGAGGTCGCGCGTGAATTCGGATAACAGCTCCGGCGACCCGATCGAGCGGTTGCATTCGATCAGCAGACGCGTGGTCGTGTTGGCGAGCAGCGGCGCGTGGGACGCGAAGGCGATCGCGCGCGCCACGTCCAGGGCCCCCGGGTCCCAGCCGCGGTGCGATGCCAGTACCTTCGCGTGACCGCGGAACAGCGCACGATACTGCGGCGGCACGCGGTTGCCCGCGTGCTCGCATGAGATGACGAGTCCGAGCTTACGCTTGCGCATGAAAGGTCCGGTTCTCCTTCAAACAATCGCACAATTCGGCGTACACCTCGTGCAGGCGCTCGCGGGGGAGCGACAAGCGGGCCGCGACACTCGGGTTCTCGCCCGCCACCGCACGGACGACGCGGCGCGCGAGGGTGCCCTCGCCCAGTAGAGTACCCAGGACCGCCGCCCGCCCGGTGGTGAATTCGGCGTCGCCGGCCACGCAGGTTTCGACCAGGTGCTCCCACACCTCTCCCGCGCGCGCCCGCTTCGCGCGCACGCCGAAGGCTTCCAGGAAGTCGCTGTCCTCGATCGCCGCGGCTTCCGCGTCGCGCGTGGTTGCCAACAGGATCGTATTGAGCGCGTCGGTGCCAAAGCGCTTCTGGCGCTCGAGGGGTTGCCAGCGCTCCCGCACCAGCGCGCGCAAGACGCAGGTGAGCGCGTGCGAGACGGCCAGATCGGCGGTCGGGCATTCTTGGGTATCGATGATGCGAATCTCGATCGCGTCGCGGTCGAAGCGCGCGATGGCGCCGCGCGCGTTGAGCCATTCTTCCTGCAGAATCCCGTCCGGGTCGTGGGGCGCGATGTCGACGTACATCGGTCCGAGAATGCGCTCCTCGTACTCGCGCTTCGAGTACACCGGCTCCGGGATCACGCTGCCCGCGATCGACGGGATGCGCTTCTGGTTCTCTCGATAGTAGTGCATGCGGCTGTCCATGAGCCCCGTCAAGCGCGCGTCGACGATGGGCGAACTGGCCGCCAGCGCGGGGATCAACGGCAGCGCCAGGCGAATGGCCGCGTGCAAGCGCGCAAACTCATCGTCGCCGTGGAAGGGGAGGTTCAAGTGCACGCACTGCAGGTTCGACCAGCCGTGACCCTTGCACCCGAAGATGCGGTCGAAGGCGCGGTACACCTCGCCCATCTCGTGCGGCCACAGCACGGTGTCGCGCTCGGGGTCCATCCATGGGTGCGCGGCGGTCGGCATCAGACGACCGCCCATCGGCTGCAAAAGCGCGCCGATCTCGTCCACGTGCGCCGCGAAGATCTCGTCGAGGCGAAACAACGCCGGCGCGGGGCCGTTGGTCTTGAGCTCCACCACATGATTGACGAGTTCGTTGGACCACGCCAGCGGGCCGCGCTCGATCTCGGCTTCGTATTCGCCCGCGACCGCGTGCATCAATTGGTCGACGACCGGGAGGATGTCGAGCGAATCCGCTCGCACGACCATGTACTCCAGCTCGAGCCCGACGCCTTCGAACAACCGAAGTGTCATGACTGGCCCTTGATGCGCTCGACGCGCTGCAAGAGCGACTTCATGATGCGCGCGTAGAGCTTGTCGCCGATGACCTTGTCCTCGTAGCCCGCCTCGATGCTGGGGTTGTCGTTGACCTCGATCAAGAAGAAGTCCGAGCCGCGCTGCTTCAAGTCCACGCCGTAGAATCCGTCGCCGACGGCACGGGCGGCGGTGGTGGCGAGGCGGATCACCTCGCGCGGCGCGCGCGCGACCGCGAGCGTTTCGACCTTGCCGCTGGTCAGGGCGCCGCGCTTGGTCTTCTTGAGGATCTGCCAGTGGCGACGCGCCATGAAATAGCGGCACACGTAGAGCGCCTTGCCCTCCAGCACTCCCACGCGCCAGTCGAAGTCGGTGGGCATGAACTCCTGCGCGATCAATAGATCCGAACTCTCCAGACGCCGTTCGACTTCGTCGCGCAGCTCCATGAGCGTGTTGAGCTTGACCACACCCTGCGAGAACGAGCTGTCGGGCTGCTTCACGACACAGGGGAGGCTCAGAGTGTCGGCGATCTGGTTGGCGTTGTCGCGGTGGACGATCATCGTCTTGGGTGTGGGGAGACGGTAGCGGTCGAACATCTCGGCCTGGTAGACCTTGTTGGTGCAGCGAATGATCGACTCGGGGTCGTCGATGACGGCCAGTCCCTCCGCGGCGGCGCGGCGCGCGAAGCGGTACGTGTGGTGGTTGACCGCCGTCGTTTCTCTTATGAACAAGGCGTCGAATTCGGCCACGCGGCGATAGTCGTCGCGCACGATGTACTCGGGATCCATGCCGATCGCTTCGGCCGCCTTGCAGAACTTGCGCAGCGCGCGCGGGTCGGAGGGCGGCTCGGCTTCGTCGGGGTTGTAGAGGATGGCGAGGTCGTAGCGATAACTCCGGCGCCGGCGCGGCCGGCGCTCGAGCTTCTCGAAGTACTCGCTGGCCGCGTTGACGACGAAGGGGCGCTGCCAGTCGGGAATATCGTTGACCGCGATCGGATAGACCTGGTCCAGCTCCCACTTCTTCTTCTCGTAGTGGAAGTGCGCGCGCAGCAAGGGTGCTTCGAAGAAGGAAAACAGCTGCTGCGCGAGGCGCTCGTAGCGCTTCACCGTGGTCTTGCCGAAGTAGATGTTGAGCTGGTAGCGCTCGGCCTTGAGATGCGCGAGCGTGCGCTGGATGAGATCGTCCAAATCCTCCGAGCGAATACGGAAAATCGCCTCGGTGCGCATGTCCTGGAGCGTCAAGATGCTGGGGATGGCGCGGTGTCCGCGCGCTTCGGCCAGGAGCGACACGTAATAGCCCGAGCTCATATACCGGTACGACCGGCACAGGTTGAAAACCTTGGCATTATCGATGTCGCTGTACGCGGTCTCGGTCAGGTACGCGCGCGCCGACACCACGTCGACGCCGGGAATGTGCAGCGGCCAGTTCTTGGGATTGTTGACGACGAAGAGGCGCGACATGGTCTAGCTCCGGTTGCGCGGCGGCGAGACGACGAGCAGGTTGGCGTCGTACGTCAGCACGCCCAGGAGGATCGAGCAGATGAGCCGGTTGACGCCCACCTCGTAGTAGCGCTCTTTCGCAGGATTGGGCTGGTACGGATCGGCGACCAAGACGTCACGATTCGACGAGTCGTAGCCGCACAATACGACGAAGTGCCCGCCGGGTACCCCGCGCACGTCGTCGTATTCTCCGCGCGGGCCGTACTCGCGCGCGCTTTGATAGAGATACGTGGAGCTCAATCCTGCGAGCATGGGGATCGATCCGTTGAGGTAACGGCGCATCAGCTTGGGCGACAACTCCGCGAAGCGAATCTCGCCCCCCATCTCCATGAACTCGATGTACGCGCGCGAGGCGATCTTGAGCTTGCGCTGGTGCTTGACCGCGGTCTGTCTCTGCAGGCGGTCGATCAGATCGTCGCGCCCGAGGGTTCGCCAGGTGGGGTCGAAGACCTGCAGGTTGTAGGAGTACAGGCTCACGCGGTAGCCGCGCTTCAAGGCGTGGCAGCCCAGGAACACGCCCAGCGTCCCGCCTTCCTCCAGTTGCTCGACGTCGCGCACGACGTCCCCGAGCTCGATCTTGTCGCCGTGGTACCGATAGATCGCGTGCAGACAGGTGGCGCCGCAGCTCACGTCGTCGGGCTGGCGCATGATGTCGAGTTGGATGCGCTTCTTCATCGGCGGGGATTCTAGCCCGCGACCCCGCTACTTGCAAAGCTCGATGTAATACAGATCGCGGCCCGCTCGGGCGTACTTGGCCTCGAAGTGGGTCTGCACGCCGGGGTCGAGGATGCGTTCGTTGCGGGTCTCGCGCATTCCCGACCACAGCGTGTCGCCGGCTTCGACCAGCGCCGCCTTGAAGGCGATCATATAGTCGAAGTTGTCGGTCGCCAACTCGAGCAAGCCGCCGGGCACCAGGGAAGCGTGCAGCAACTTGAAGAACTCCGGCGTCAGCAAGCGCCGCTTGTGGTGCTTCTTCTTGTGCCACGGGTCGGGGAAGTAGATGTGGAACACCTCGACGCTCGCGGGCGGGACGAGGTGGGGAATGATCTCCTCGGCTTCGGTCTTCAAGAAGATCAAGTTGGTGAGACCGCGTTGCTCCGCGCGCAGCACGCCCTCTTTCAAGAAGCGCCAGCGGTAGTCGATGCCGAAAAAATTACGATCGCGATGCGCTTGGGCGCGGTGCAAGAGGAAGCGCCCCTTGCCGGAGCCGATCTCGATCTCGAGCGGCTGGCGGGTCGGAAACAGGTCCGCGATCGCGCCCGCGAAGGTACGATCGATGCGGCGCTCCTCGATGCGTACGCCTCTGGCGGCGAAGGTCCGGCCCATACGTCACGCGCGCTCCACCAAGCGATCGATCAAGAACGACGACTGCTCCAACGCGCGCTCGGTGAATTCGCCGAAGTAGTCGTGCACGTGGTCGAATACGCGCGCGAAGGCGGCGTGGTCGCGCGCGTTGACGCTCTCGCGCATCGCTTCGGCCGCCTGCAAGAAGGTCTCCGTGACCCGCGCCGTCTCCGGGTTCGACATCTGGATCGACGCGTAGAGGTCCGGCGACTGCGCGAAGTGGCGCGCCGTCATCAAGAGCTCGATCAAGTATATCGGCGACGTGAACGGCAGTGTGGACTCCAGCGGAACCCCGAGCTTGGCCATGGTGGCGCCGGTCACTTCCGTCGAGAAGTGTGTTAGCACCTGTACCACCGCCATCGCGCGGTCGTGGGTTTCCGGCGTGGTTTCGACCACCGTCAGCCCGCGCGCTTCCAGCATGCGGGTGAGCCACTGCTTCCACTCGTCGCCGCGTCCGGGCGTGAGTGCCACGCGCTGGCCCTGGAGCGAGTGCACCGACGGGCCGAAGAGCGGGTGCGTCCCCACCACCGATGCGCGCGTTGAAGCCAGCATCGCTTCCATGGGCGCCGTCTTTACCGACGTGACGTCCATGAGGAGCGCATCGGCCCGAACCAGCGGGCCGACGCGCCGGATCACGTCTACGGTGACATCGATGGGGACGCTGATTGCGACCACGTCGGCTTCGCGCGCGGCGACTTCGGGGGTCAACTCGGTGTCGAGGTCCGCGATCATGACGGCGTGACCGAGGTCGGCGAACATGCGCGCCATGCACGATCCCATCGCACCGCGTCCGCCGATGACCGCGATGGTCTTGGTCTCGATGTCGAGCGGGACCTGCGCGCGTAAGGACGCCTGCCGGTCCCGGCTCGCCCACAGGAGCAATCGATACATCCCCTCGATCACGTCGGGCTGGAGACCGAGCGGAGTCGAGCGCTCGCGGCGATCGGCGATGATCTCGCGCTCGCGCCGATGGTCGCGAATAGCGACCCCGTGCGCGCGCTTGTACGCGGCGACTTCGGCCACCAGGCCGTTGCGGCGCGAGAGAAGTTGTAGAACCTCGTGGTCCACCGCGTCGATCAACGCGCGGAGGACGGGAAGGGAGCGAACGTCGTCGCCCGTGGATTGCTGCGAAGAGGTCATGGCTGTTTTCCTTTGGGGATTGCTCGTCGCGGTAATCCCGCGACGACGCCGATGAATTCTAGCACAGCGACGGGACGTGGTGCCCTTGGCTTGTCCATCGGCGCGATTCCCGCTACCTTCTCGGCATGACGCGACGACACGTGGCATGGACCGCAGCTCTCGTTTGGGTCACCGCCGCTCCCCAAGTGGCCGCGCAGGAGTTCGCGGTCGGCATCATCGACTTCTACGGCTTGGGCCGGGTCTCCGCGGCGATCGCGCGGCGCGCGCTGACCTTCGCTGAAGGGGACACCGTCTCGCTCGCCGGCGACGAACGCCCGGCGTTTCTCGCGGAATCGGAGCGCCGCCTGGCCGCGCTTCCCGGCGTGCTCCGGGCGCGCACGAACATCGTCTGTTGCAACGACGGGCGTCTCATCATCTATGTGGGCCTCGAGCATGGCGAATGAAGCTAGCCGTAGCATTGGGGTGTTGCCAACGGCCGCCGGCGGGTTTACACTTCCTGTGCCCCCGGTTGGTAATTCGCCCCACTTGGTCGTTCGACCAGGAGGTGCACGATGTCGCACCGAATCGCGATTCCCGCTTTTCTCGCGTTGTTTTTCAGTACTATCCCCGCCAAAGCGCAAGTACACCTCGGCGAACCCTTCGGCTTGTCGGTTGGGGGATCGGTATCCATTGTCGACGCCGGCGTCAGCGTCGGGTTCGATCGACTCGTCTACGACGGCCGCTGTCCGATCGGCGTGACGTGCGTCTGGGAGGGCAATGCTGCGGTGCGCGTATGGGGCGCCGTCCCAGCAGGAGCTCCCACCTTCTTCGATCTGAACTCACACGCGCAGTTTCCAACCGAAGTGCCGTTCAATGGCGTCATCATCCGATTGTTGGGAGTACACCCCTATCCGGTGCACCCTGTGATGGTGGACCCGGGCGATTACCGGATCGGCATGGTCGTGGTGGGCACGGCGGCGCCGCTGCCGGCCGGCACGCGTACCTGGGGAGCGATAAAGGCGCTGTACCGCTAGCAGCGGCGCCGTCGTCTTGCCTGGGTCGCGGATCTAACCCAGCATCATCCACAGGTACGCGTACGTCAGCGCCCACATGTAGGCGCGCTGGTTCAGGTTGGCGGCGACCCCGTGTCCGCCTTCGGTGTTCTCGTAGTAGAACACGGGCTTGTTCATCTCGGTCATTCTCATGACCATCTTGCGCGCGTGGCCGGGGTGCACGCGGTCGTCGCGCGTCGACGTGCAGAAGAGGACCTTGGGGTAGTTCTTGCTCGCGTCGAGATTCTGGTACGGCGACCACGACTTCATGTAGTTCTGCCAGTCGTCGGTGTCGGGGTTTCCGTACTCCGCCATCCAGCTGGCACCCGCCAGTAGCTTGTTGTAGCGCTTCATGTCCAAGAGCGGCACCTGGCACACGACGGCCTTGTACAGCTCGGGCCGCTGCGTGAAGCACGCGCCCACCAGCAAGCCGCCGTTGGAGCCGCCCACGATACCGAGGTACTCGGAAGACGTGACCTTGCGCTCGATCAGGTCCTCGGCCACGGCGATGAAGTCGTCGAACGCGTTCTGGTGCTTCTCCTGCATGGCTGCCCGGTGCCACTTGGGACCGAACTCGCCGCCGCCGCGTATGTTCGCGAGCACGTATACGCCGCCGCGCCCCACCCACGCGGCTCCGGTCGCGCCCGAATAGCTGGGCCGCATCGCAATCTCGAAGCCGCCGTAGCCGTACAGCAAGGTGGGGTTCTTGCCGTTGGCCTGGTAGCCCTTGGGCATGAAGATGAAGTACGGGACCTTGGTGCCGTCCTTGGACACGGCTTCGTATTGATCCACCTTCATGCCGGTCGCGTCGAAGTAAGCCGGCGTGCTCTTGATACGCTTCGGCGTTTGACCGGGCTCGACCAGGTACAAGCTCGAGGGTGTCAGGAAATCGGTGTAGCTGATATAGAAGACGTCGTCTTCATCGCTGGCACCGTCGATACCGGCCGAACCGAGCCCGGGCAGCGGAATCTCCTTCGAGGTCCACTTGCCGCCCGCGAGCGTGTGCTCGTAGAGGCGGCTGCGCACGTTGTCGAGGGTCGTGACGAGCAGCTGGTTGCGCGTGTTCGATACCGCGCCGAGTGCGACCCGCTCCTTGGGAGTGAAGAGGGTCGCGAAATCGCGCTTTCCGGAGAGAAAGCCCTCCAGGCCGATCGCGAGCAGCGCGTCCTGCGGGTAGGTCTTGCCGCCGACCGTCCAGTCGGAGCGCAGTGAGAGCAGCAACTGCTCTTTGAAGATGCCGTGGAAGTCGGCGTCCTCGGGCATGTCGAGCTTCACCCGTTTGCCGTCGCGAACGATGTAGGTGGTGCCCCGGAAGAATTCCGGCGTTTCGGACACCATGTCGTAACGGCCTTCGGGCGTGTGGATCGAGTAGCCGTCCACGCCCACGAGTTCCACGGGCCCTTCGAAAACCGTGGTGGCGCTTGCGAGCGGCGTGCCCCGCTTCCACAGCTTCACGATGCGCGGGTACCCGGAGGTCGTGAGCGAGCCGTCGCCGAAGTCGGTGCCGACCCACAGCGTGTTCTCGTCCATCCACGATACGTCCGACTTCGCTTCGGGGAGCGCGAAGCCGCCCTCGACGAAGCTCTTGGTGACGGCGTCGAACTCGCGGGCCACGACGGCGTCGCCGCCGCCGCGCGAGAGGTTGACCATGAAGTGCCGGTACTCGGGAGGCAGTCCGCGCGCGCCCTTCCACACCCAGTTCTCGTTCTCGGCCGCCGCGATCTGGTCGAGGTCGATGACGGTCTCCCAGTTGGGCGAGGCCTGGGCGTAGTCCTCGCGCGTCGTGCGGCGCCAGATGCCGCGCACGTGCTCCTTGTCCTGCCAGAAGTTGTAGACCCACTTGCCGCGAACGTCCGGGTCGGGAATGCGATCGCTGGAGTTGTAGATCTCGAGCAGCTTCTCGTGGATGGGCTCGAACACCGGCACGTCTTCCAGCGCGGCGGTGTCCTTCGCACTCTTCTCCTTGACCCAGGAGAGGGCCTTCTCCCCGTCGACCTCCTCGAGCCAGAGGTAGGGGTCGGCTTCCTCGGCCAGGCATGTGGCAGCGACGAGGAGCATGGCGACGGTCAGCGCGAACGGTCGGAAGTGCATCGATTTCTCCTTTGGCTGGGCCACGAACGGGGCCGGTCCGGCCTATGGTAGCCCGCCCCGGGGGCGATTTCAACCTCGCCGCCGCCGCCCGGGGCCGGCGGGTCCTATTTCGGACCGTTGCGGGACTATCGCACTCGTGATATCCTACGCCCTGGCCACGATACGTCGCACCGATCGTGCGACGGCCAGCCCGATATTGTTCCATTCATTCAGGAGGCTCCCCATGACGTTGCGTCCCATCGTCGTGCGTATCAGTCGTTGTTTGTTCGTGCTCGCGGTTCTATTCGGTTCCGTACCTGCCCAGGCCGACGAAACCTGCATGTCTCCGTACATGCCCAAGATTACCGGCCAGGAGGAGTTCGTCTACGTGTGGACGCTCGGCATGGACAAGCTCGGTGACGGTTCCGACAAAGTCGTCACCGTCGACGTGCGCCCCGGCTCGAAGACGTTCGGCAAGGTGATCAACACCGCGTCGGTCGGCGGGCGCAACGAAGCCCACCACGGCGGTCTCACCGACGATCGCCGGCAGTTGTGGCTGGGCGGGCTCGACACGAGCAAGATCTTCGTGTTCGACGTCGCCACCGACCCCGCCAACCCGAAGCTGGTCCGGACCATCGACAACTTCGTCAAGGATTCCGGCGGAGTGGTGGGACCGCACGGCCACTACGCGCTCCCTGGACGCATGATGATCGCGGGGCTTTCCAACAACAAGGACCACAGCGGCCGCACGGCCTTGGTCGAGTACACCAACGACGGCAAGTACGTGGCGACGTACTGGATGCCGATCGACG
>JAKEHA010000301.1 GCA_022615275.1 Candidatus Latescibacterota bacterium | reverse complement strand
CGAGCGCATCCGGATTTTGGAAAAGGCGCAGGAGCTGTTGCGCCCCCGCGGGGAGGATATCATGCGATTACTTGCGACACGAACCACGCTCCCGATACTTCGATTCCTCGCTGCGGTGAGCGTGGCCACGGTTGCCATTCTGGTAGAGGCGTCGCCCGCGGCGGCGCAGTGGACGCGCGTCACCGAGATACCGATCACCAACATCTATTCGGTGTGGATCAAGGACAACACCATCCTGGCCACGGCGGACAGCGTCGTCTATATCAGCACCGACGGCGGGGCCGGCTGGAAGGAGTCCGCGGACGTGGCGGACGACGTGGTCTCAGTTCAGGGGGCGAGCGTTCGCAACGGACGGCTTTACGTCGGCACCTACGGTCAGGGAGTGTTCATCAGCGATGACCTGGGAGATTCGTGGCAGGCGTACAACCAGGGTCTCGTCGGCGGCGTCCTCGACACCCAGCGTTTCGTCATCGATCTCCTAATACGCGGCGACAGTCTGTACCTCGCGACCGCAGGCGACGGGCCCTGGGTTCGCAATCTCACCGTAGGTACGTGGACCCATTTTAGCAATGTGTTCGAACCGAACCAGGCCTCGAACATGAACGACATTGCCGCCAGTGCAACGCAGTTGGTTGGCTCTGCCGGTTTCAACGGAACGATCTTTTCCCGCGACCCGGGTCAGGCGGACTGGACGCTCTCGTGGCTCAACAACGTCGGGATCGCGCCCGGCCTCGCGGCTCTCTCGGCGATCTGGAACGGAAGGCGCTGGGTGGTGGGTGCGAACATAGGCGTCTTCTACGGCGAGTCGGGTCAGTCGCCCTGGACGTTCTCGGATATCGGACTCGGCACACTCTTCAGTGCCGTGTTCGCGCTTCGCGGCTCCGACGTTTTCGCGGCCTTCGGAGCTGGAACCACGGCGATAATCGAATACAGCCTCGACAGTGGCGCCACGTGGCATCTGGTGGAAACGTTGCCGAATACGTTCATCTTCGGCCTCGCTGTCAAAGACGACATGCTGTACGGCGCGCGGGCGGATGGGCTGTGGCGGCGCTCGATAGCGACCGTCGCGGTTCACACGAAGAGCTGGGGGAGCGTGAAGGCGCTCTATCGCAAGCCGCGAAAGTAGACGAGAGCCAGAGAGGTCGCATATGGAATCCCACGGGTTGAAGTCATTACAATGCCAGAACTCTGGCAGCACCTCGTCGACCAGTTCGCCTGTGACACCGACCCCGTCCACGGGATCGCGGGGCACGGGTCGATCGAGGCGTCGGACGTGTTTCGAAAACTGATCGACGCGAGTGGCCCGCGCTGGATCGAAGTGCAAACCAACGACGCGCTGCTTTCGAATATGCTGCACGAGTTCGCCGTCGATCATGCGAGCCACACGATTCTCTTCGCCGATGGCGCGACCACGACGCTGGCCGCCCCCGCCGGCGCCGTGGTGCGCCGCGTGACCGAAGCGGACCGCTTCCGCATGTTCGGCCACACCGCGGAGCCGGTGGGCGAGTGGGGAATCGAGAGCGAGGGCGAAATCGTGGCGACGGGCGGGCTATTGTTTCATTACAATCCGCCCTACGGCGACATTTTCATGGAGGTCGCGCCTGCGCACCGGCGCAAGGGCATCGGGAGGTACCTGGTCCAGGAGTTGAAGCGGATCGCCTACGAAGTGGGTCACACGCCCGCGGCCCGTTGTCGCGAGGACAACGTCGCGTCGCGGCGAACGCTCGAGCGGGCGGGCATGTTTCCCTGCGGGCGCATCGTGCGCGGTCGCGTGGCGCGATAACCGACCGTCGACGCCAATGGAACCCTTCATCAAGGCATTCATACGCGCGTCTCTGCTCTGGTTCACCGGCGGCATCGTGCTCGGGGTGGCGATCGCGGTGCGTCCGGAGTGGATCGTCTGGCGCCCCGCGCACGCGCACATGAACGTCGTCGGCTTTCTCACCATGCTGGTGTTCGGCGTGGGTTATCAACTCCTACCGCGCTTGTTCGGGCATCCGTTGCACAGCCAACGCCTCGCGGTGGCTCACCTGTATCTGTCCAACGTAGGATTGGGCGGGCTCGTCGCGGGTTTTTTGATACAACCGTACGGGGGGCCGTCCACGCGCTGGGTCACGGCTTCCGGTGGGGTGTTGTTCGCGGTGGGAGCCGTGCTGTGGGTGTACAATCTGTGGCGCACGTTCGACGCAGGCGACTTGAAGCAGCGCGCTCGCGAACCGAAGTGACCTGGACGTCGACCGTTTCGATGGCCACACGCAAACCGCTTGCCCTCTGGACCTGTCCGCGCTGCCGGCGTCGCTTTGCGAATCGCAATCAAACCCATGCCTGCGGGCGTCACGACCTCGCGCATCACTTTCACGGGAAGGATCCCGCGATTCGCGCGTTGTTCGAAGCCGTGCGCGACGCCGTCGCCGCCTGCGGCCCGGTCACCGTCATCCCCGAGAAGACGCGCATCGCCTTTCAAGTGCGCATGTCGTTCGCGCAGGTCACGCCGCGCGCGCGGTGGCTCGACGGCCATGTCGTGCTCGCGCGCCGTTTGCAGCACCCGCGCTTCCGCCGTATCGAATCGATCTCGCCTCGCAACCACGTGCACCACTTTCGCCTGACGACACTGGATGAGATCGACGCCGCGTTCCGGGGTTGGCTTCGCGAGGCGTACGCGGTCGGCGCGCAGGAACATCTACGGACCGGTCGGGGAGCCCGACGCCTGGACGCATAGGCCGCCTGCGGCTACAATGCGACGTGCGAAACACGGTATTACTGAGGGTTAGCATGGCTGGCTATTCCGAAACACCGTTGGCGAAGAAGCTCGGCATCAAGGACGCGTTCCAGGTCGCCGCGGTCGGGGCTCCGAAGGACTATGACGACTTGATCGGGCCGCTCCCGAAATCCGTGCGCTTGGTGTCGAAGCCTTCCAAGGCGACGAACCTCGTCCACGTGTTCACCACCAAGAAGTCCGAGCTCGTCCGCGCGCTCGCGGGTTACCGGAAACTCATCCACCCGGACGCCGTAGTCTGGGTGTCGTGGCCGAAGAAAGCATCCAAAGTTCCCACCGACGTCACCGAGGACGTGGTTCGCGCCGTTGCACTCCCGTTGGGATTCGTCGACGTCAAGGTGTGCGCAATTGACGAGACGTGGTCGGGACTCAAGCTGGTCGTTCGCAAGGAACTTCGTCGATGACGTCCAACAACGGGTTTTTCTACCTGATCGTGCTGTATTCGATCGTTCCGTGGACCGGCGTGATGGCGGCCGGGTATGCGTTCGGCCGCGTGCTGACGATCGAGCCCGCGCGGCGCGATCGCATCTGCCTCGCGCTGGGACTGGGCACAATCGCGTTGTTCGTCGTGTTGCGCGGCTTCAATCTATACGGCGATCCGCGGCCGTGGGCCGCTTCGGACGAGATGCCCGCGCTGTTCGCCTTCTTGAACACGACCAAGTATCCGGCCTCGCTCTCGTTCCTGTTGATGACGCTCGGGCCCACGATCGTGCTCATTCCCGCGCTGGAACGCGCGCGCGGCGCACTCGCGCGATGGGTCACGGTCTTCGGCCGCGTGCCGTTTTTCTTCTACGTGCTCCACATCCCGTTGATCCACGCCCTGGCACTCGTCGTGTCCAAAGTGCGCCTGGGCGAGGTGAGCCCGTGGTTGTTCATGAATCACCCCATGGGTGTTCCGCCCGCGCCCGAAGGCTACATGTGGAACCTCGCGCTCCTGTACGCGGTCTGGGCGATCGTGATGGTCTCGCTCTATTTCCCGTGCCGCTGGTTCGCGGATCTCAAGGCCAGACGAAAAGACCCCTGGTTGAGCTACCTTTAGCGGTCTCGCCTGCGGATAATCGGTAGTCGTCCCGGAACCCCGCGTGTATAGTCGCCGCATCCATGCAGGCTATGCCCGCCGCAAAGAATTCACGCCCTCTCGCGCTCATGGTCGCTGCCCTCGGCGTCGTGTACGGCGACATCGGGACCAGCCCGCTCTACGCCATTCGCGAGTGCTTCCACGGTCCCCACGCCGTCGCCGCGACGCCCGATCACATTCTCGGCGTCCTCTCGCTCGTCTTCTGGTCGCTCATCGTCGTCGTTTCGATCAAGTATCTCGTCGTCGTCATGCGCGCCAACAACCAGGGCGAGGGCGGCATCATCGCGTTGATGGCGTTGGTCGCGGACCTCGACGGGCGTCCCTCGAAGCGTCAATGGATGATCGTCATGCTGGGGCTGGTGGGCGCGGCGTTCCTTTACGGCGATGGGATGATCACGCCCGCGATCTCCGTACTGAGCGCGATCGAGGGCCTCGAAGTCGTGACGCCGGTAGCGACGCCGTACGTGGTGCCCATCACGGCGCTGATCCTGTTCGCGTTGTTCCGCATCCAAAAGAACGGAACCGGGCGCATCGGGCGTTTCTTCGGACCGCTCACGTTCGTGTGGATGCTCTCGCTGGCGACATGGGGAATCGTCTCCATCGTACAATCTCCGGTGGTATTCAAGGCCGTCAATCCGATGTACGGCGTTCGCTTCATCTCCGAGTACGGCGTCGAATCGGTGAAGACGCTGGGTGTGGTGTTCCTGGTCGTCACCGGCGGCGAGGCGTTGTACGCGGACATGGGCCACTTCGGTCTGAGTCCCATCCGGCGCACGTGGTTCTCGATCGTCCTGCCCGCACTCGCGCTCAACTACTTCGGGCAGGGCGCGTTCCTCTTGCGATCGCCCGAGTACGCGGCCAACCCCTTCTATCATATGCTGCCCGAGCAGGCGCTGATCCCGATGGTGGTGCTCGCGACCATGGCGACCATGATCGCCTCGCAGGCGGTGATCGCGGGCGCGTTCTCGCTCACCTGGCAGGCGATCCAGCTCGGCTTCGTCCCGCGTATGCACGTGCGTCACACGTCGCACGAGGAAATCGGGCAAGTCTACATTCCGTTCATCAACACGGGGCTGTTGATCGCGACTCTCCTGCTTGTGTTCGGCTTCAAGACCTCCAGCGGTCTGGCGTCGGCGTACGGGCTCGCGGTCAGCGCGAACATGGTCATCACCACCATCTTGATCTACATCGCGATGCGGCGTCTATGGAAGTGGCGTGCGCTTCCCGCGCTCGCGGTGTGCGCGACGTTCCTCGTCGCCGACGTCGCGTTCTTCGGCGCGAACGTGGTCAAGGTTCCCGACGGCGGGTGGTTCCCGCTGGCCGCCGGGCTGGCCATCGTGATCATCATGACGACCTGGAGGACCGGGCGCCGTCTGCTGTCGGACCGAATCCACGAGCGACGCCGGTCGTTCGAAGAGCTCAAGAAGACGCGCGCCGATGTCACGCGCGTGCCCGGCACCGGCGTCTTCCTCGAGCGCGACCCCGAAGGGTATCCGGTCACGTTGAGACGAATCCAACGGCATCTGAACGTGATGTTCGACCGCGTGATCATTCTTTCGCTGCGGACCGAGCGCGTTCCCCGTGTCCCGCCCAACGAGCGCTTGACCGTGGAGTCCCTGGGCGACAACGTGTACCGCGTGACCGCGCGCTACGGGTTCTACGAGATGCCGCACGTGCCCAAGGTGTTGCGCCGCTGCCGCGACCAGGGGCTGCTCGTCGACCCGAGCGACGTGACCTACGTCATGAGCCGCGAGACCCTGATCGCGACCCGGCGCCACGGCATGGCGTTGTGGCGCGAACGCCTGTTCGCGTTCCTGGCCCGCAACTCCAGCCTCGCGTCGGACACGTTCCGCATCCCCGCGCGCCGCGTGCTGCAAGTGGGCGCGGAGATCGAGCTGTGAGGCCGCGCTGATCTTCGGGCGGGAGCGGGGCCGGCAAAGGTGGTACTGGCCCCGGCCGCAACTTCGCGCTACCATCGCCCGTAGTTACGCCCAACCCCGCGTTCGAGACATTTAAGGAGACCCCGATGAAGAAGGACGTCATTCGTATGCTGTCGTTCCTGGCCCTGGCCGCCCTCGCCCCCTCGCTCGCCGTCGCGCAGGAGAACCCGTTCTTCGCGCCCTACGGCACCCCGTGGGAGGTGCCCGCGTTCGACAAGATCACGCTCGCGCACTACCCGCCCGCCTTCGAGGCCGGCATCGCCGAGCAGAAGAAGGAGGCGCAGGCGATTCGCGACAACCAGGAGACGCCCACCTTCGCCAACACGGTCGAAGCGCTCGAGACCAGCGGCGCGCTCTTGCGGCGCGTGAGCGACGTCTTCTTCAACTTGAACTCGGCCGAAACCAACGACGAAATGCAGGCCATCGCGCGCGACGTCGCACCCAAGCTCTCGTCTCTGGAAGACGACATCTACCTCGACCCCAAGTTGTTCGCGCGCGTCAAGGCGATTTACGACACGCGCGACAAGCTCAACCTGACACCCGAGCAAACGCGCCTCTTGACCGAGCAATACAAGTCGTTCGTGCGCGGCGGCGCCAACCTTTCCGAGACGGACAAGAAGACGTTCCGCGAGATCAACGAGCGCCTGTCGGTGCTGGAGCTCAAGTTCGGCGAGAACATCCTGGCCGAGGAGAACGACTACAAGCTCGCGATCGATAACGAGGCGGATCTGGCCGGACTCCCCGACAACGCGGTCGAAGCCGCCGCCGGCGCGGCGAAGAAGGCCGGCCTGGAAGGGAAGTGGGTCTTCACCCTCCATCGCCCCAGCATCGAGCCCTTCCTCACGTACGCGCAGAAGCGCGAATTGCGCGAGAAGATCTACCGCGCCTACTGCGAACGCGGCAACAACGGCAACGAGTACGACAACAAGGAAGTCCTGCGCGAAGAGGCGACGCTGCGCGCCCGGCGCGCGAAGCTCCTGGGCTACAAGAGCCACGCGGCCTACGTGCTCGACGACAACATGGCCAAGACGCCGGACAAGGTGTTCGATCTCCTCGACCAACTGTGGACGCCCGCGCTCGCGCGTTCGGTTGCGGAGCGCAACGCGATGCAGGAGATGATCAAGGCCGAGGGCGGCAACTTCTCGTTGGCGGCGTGGGATTGGTGGTATTACGCGGAGAAAGTGAAGAAGGCGCGCTACGAGTTCGACGACAGCGTGCTGCGCCCGTACTTCGTGCTCGATAACGTGCGCAAGGGCGCCTTCGAGGTCGCTACCAAGCTCTTCGGCATCACCTTCGAGGAGCGCTTCGATCTTCCCAAGTACAACGACGAGGTGCGCACGTTCGAGGTCAAGGACGCCGACGGCTCCCACCTCGCGGTCTACTACGTCGACTACCACCCGCGCCCGGGCAAGCGCAACGGCGCGTGGATGAGCGAGTACCGCCAGCAGTCGCGAGCCGGCGGCAAGGAAGTCACAGCCATCATTGTCAACGTCTCGAACGTCTCGCGCGCGACCGCCGAGGAACCCGCGCTCCTGTCGCTCGACGAAGTGGCGACGTTGTTCCACGAGTTCGGCCACGCGCTGCACGGCATGCTCTCCGACGTCACCTACTCGAGTCTCGCCGGCACGAACGTCGCGCGCGACTTCGTAGAGATGCCGTCGCAGGTGATCGAGAACTGGGCCACACAGCCCGAGGTTCTGAAGATGTACGCGCGCCACTATCAGACCGGCGCCACCATCCCCGACGACCTCATCGCGAAAATGACCAACGCGAAGCTCTTCAACCAGGGCTTCGCGACCGTCGAGTACCTGGCGGCGTCCTACCTCGACATGGACTGGCACACGCAGACGGGTGAGGCGCCCAAGGACGTGCTCGCCTTCGAGAAGGCGCGCATGGACGAGATCGGTTTGATTCCGGAGATCGTTCCGCGCTACCGCAGCCCGTACTTCCGCCACATCTTTTCGGGCGGCTATTCGGCCGGGTACTACAGCTACGTCTGGGCCGAAGTGGTGGACGCGGACGCGTTCCAGGCCTTCAAGGAGAAGGGCCTCTTCGACAAGGAGACCGCGACCACGTTCCGCAAGTACATCCTCTCGGCGGGCGGCACCGACGACCCCATGGTGCTCTACAAGAAGTTCCGCGGGCGCGAGCCCGAGATCGGGCCGTTGCTCGAGCGCCGGGGCCTGACGACCACGGACTCGTAGCCCCGGCGCGCGCGCGTCCGGCGGTTGCCTCTGGATTTGTGATAGGGTAGCGGTCATGAGCGACCGCGGCCCAAGGGTGCGGCGGCGCTCTTGCTCGCGATGGGGATCCACCCCGAGCAGGAGATCGACCGCGTCACCACGCCCAAGGGCTGCACCATTGCGGGGCTGAACCAGATGGAGCACGCGGGCTTCAGTTCGGCCATGATTCGGGGTATCACGGTTTCCGCCGAAAAGGCGTCTCGCTTGTACTCCCGCGATGACGACTAGCGGCCGCTTGCACTACGATCGCCGTCACTACTGCATCCACCTCAGCAAGGAGCGCTCATGTTCAATCGAATGCTGATCGCGGCGTGCGCGTTGATACTCGCGTCGTCGCCGGCCGTCGCCGCCGACGCGGCCAAGAAGAAGGACGACAAGAAGACGTGGGACGTCGAAGCACCCCTCGGCCCCATTGACGCGGTCGAGTTCACCACCGACGAGGGCACGTGGATGAACCTCGACGTCTCCCCGGACGGGAAGGAGATCGCGTTCGACCTCCTGGGCGATATTTACGTCATGCCCATCGCGGGCGGAAAGGCGACGCTCCTGCGCGGTGGCCCGGCCTTCGAAGTGCAGCCGCGCTTCTCGCCCGACGGCGCGCGCATCAGCTACACCTCCGACAAGGACGGCGCGGACAACGTGTGGGTGATGAAGCGCGACGGCTCCGATCCCAAGCAAGTGACCAAGGAAGATTTTCGTCTGGTCAACAATGCGGTGTGGACGCCCGACGGCCAGTATCTGGTCGCCAAGAAACACTTCACCAGCCGGCGCTCGCTGGGCGCGGGCGAGATGTGGCTGTATCACGTCTCCGGCGGCGAAGGGCTGCAGATCACCAAGCGCCGCAACGACCAGCAAGATGTCGGCGAGCCGTGTGTCTCGCGCGACGGGCGCTACGTCTACTTCAGCGAAGACATGAGCCCGAGCCCCGTGTTCCAGTACAACAAGGACCCCAACGGCGAGATCTACGTGATCCGGCGCGCCGACCGCGAAACGGGCGAAGTAAGGGAAATCGTCACCGGCCCGGGCGGTGCGGTGCGCCCGCAAGTCTCGCCGGACGGAAAGAGCCTCGCCTACATCCATCGCGTGCGCGCGAAGACCGTGTTGTACGTGCAGGATCTCGAAAGCGGCGCCCAGCGTCCCGTCTGGGACGGCCTGAGCAAGGACCAAATGGAGACGTGGGCGACCTTCGGCGTGTATCCGAACTATCAATGGACGCCGGACAACAAGGCCATCGTGGTGTGGGCGAAGGGCAAGATATGGAAGGTCGATCTCGCCACGCGCGCCGCGACCAACATTCCGTTCGAAGTGAACTCGAAGCACACCATCAACGCGGCGCTCCGGTTCCCGCAGGATCCCGCGCCCGCTACGTTCGAGTCGAAAATGATACGTCACGCCGTCACCTCGCCGGACGGGAACTGGTTCGTGTTCAGTGCGGTCGGGCACCTGTGGAAGAAAAGACTCCCCGACGGCGTGCCCGCGCGCGTCACCAAGGACACGCACTGGGAGTACTGGCCCTCGTTCTCGCGCGACGGGAAGTGGCTCGTGTACACGACCTGGGACAACGACGGGGCCGGATCGGTCTACAAGATCAAGCTCGACGGCGGCGGCAAGAAGAAGCTCACTACGCGACCCGGCTTTTACCATTCGCCCTCGTTCTCGCCCGAGGGCAAGCGCGTCGTGTTCCAGCGCGGGACCGGCAACGTGATCCTGGGCGTGTCGTACGGCACCGAGCCGGGCTTGTACTGGATATCGGCCGACGGCGGCGAGGCCTCGCTGATCGTCGAGGACGGCGATCTGCCGCGCTTCAGCAAGGACGGCGAGCGCGTCTATTTCGTCGCCGACGCGCCGGAGCAAAAACAAGCCTACAAGAGCGTGCGTTTGGACGGCGGCGACGAGCGCGTGTTGTTCACGTCCAAGTACGCGACCCAGTTCGTCCCCAGCCCCGACGAGCAATGGCTCGCGTTCACGGAATTGTTCCAGGCCTACATCGTTCCCTTCGCGAAGACCGGCAAGGAGGTCGACCTCAACGCGAAGACCAAGGCAGTCCCCATCAAGCAGGTGACTCGCGACGCGGGGAGCTTCCTGCACTGGTCGGGAGACAGCAAGAAGCTCCATTGGACCATCGGCGCGGAGTACTTCACGCGCGAGGTCGCGAAGAGCTTCGACTTCGTCCCCGGCGCCGCGGATTCGATCCCGCCCCCGGACACCACGGGCGTGGCGATCGGCTTGAAGCTGAACTCCGACGCACCCACCGGCGTCATCGCCTTCACCAACGCGCGCATCATCACCATGAAGGGCGACGAAGTGATCGAGAACGGAACGCTGGTCGTCGACAAGAATCGCATCCAGGCCGTGGGGCCGGCGTCCGCGGTGGAAGTGCCGCGCGGCGCGCATATCGTGGAGTGCGGCGGCAAGACCATCATGCCGGGGTTGATCGACGTGCACGCGCACATGTGGCACCCGTCGATTACGCCGTCGCAGAGCTGGCTCTATCTCGCCAACCTCGCCTTCGGCGTTACCACCACACACGATCCCAGCAACCCCACCGAGACCGTGTTCACGAACTCGGAGATGGTGAAGGCGGGCGAGCTGGTGGGACCGCGCGTGTTCTCGACCGGCACCATTCTGTACGGCGCCGACGGCGGCTTCAAGGCCGTGATCAACTCGCTCGACGACGCGCGCTCGCACCTGCGGCGCATGAAGGCGGTGGGCGCGTTCTCGGTCAAGAGCTACAACCAGCCGCGCCGCAACCAGCGCCAGCAGGTGATCAAGGCCGCGCGCGAGCTGGCGATGATGGTGGTGCCCGAGGGCGGCTCGTTCTTCTATCACAATCTCTCGATGATCCTGGACGGCCACACCGGTATCGAGCACACCATCCCCATCGCGCCCGTTTATAAGGACGTGACGACCTTGTGGGGTGCGAGCAAGACCGGTTCGACGCCCACACTGATCGTCGGCTACGGCGGTTTGTGGGGCGAGGAGTACTGGTATCAGAAGACCAACGTGTGGGAGAACGAGCGCCTGCTCGCGTTCACCCCGCGCGCGGTGATCGACGAGAGGTCGCGGCGCCGCACCATGTCTCCCGAAGACGAGTTCAACCATCTCGCACTGGCGAAGAACTGCAAGGACCTCACCGACGCGGGCGTCAGCGTGCAATTGGGTGCGCACGGTCAGCTGCAGGGATTGGGCGCGCACTGGGAGCTGTGGATGTTCGCGCAGGGCGGCATGTCGAACTTGCAGGCGATCCGCGCGGCGACCCTGAACGGCGCGTGGTACATCGGCATGGAAAAGGACCTCGGTTCGCTGGAAGCGGGCAAACTCGCCGACTTGATCGTGCTCGACGCGAATCCTTTGGAAGACATTCGCAACAGCGAGAACATTCGCTACACGATGATCAACGGGAGGCTGTTCGACGCGCGTACCATGGATCAGATCGGCAACCACCCGGAGAAGCGGCTCGCGTTCTACTGGGAGAAGCCCGGCGCCAGCGAGGCGTTCGTGTGGCAGGGCGAAGCGACCGGATATATGATGAACGGGTGCGGCTGCTTCGCGACGCATTGAGGCTAGCGGTCGGAAGGCGGGCGCGGCGAGTCGTCGGGACCGAGGCGCACCTTGAAGCGAGAGCCGCTGTAGAGCGCGCCCGCGGCGGCCGCGGCGCCGGTCATGATCCACGTGGTGTCTTCGTCGAAGGCGCCCAGCGTGTTGCCGATCGCCCCCACGAACAGGGCCAGCGTTCCCGCCGTGCCGGCCCCCAAGAGCATCGCGTCGAAGCGCGTCGGCGGCACGTAGCCCTGGGGCGCGAACGGATTGAGCGAAATCGTGAGCAGGGCAGGAGCAGTTGCATCCGTATGGTAACGAGAGACGTACTTCGACAGGAGAAGCCCCTGCGACAACGGCGCGTAGCCGAGATCCGAAACGCCGGCGCGGGCGTCGGTGCGCGTGCTATCGACGTCCGATGCGGTCGAGGGCCCGGCGAGCAGCAACAACACGACAACGATCGAGGACTTCATGACAGGCTCCTGGGAATGCGCAGCGCGATGAGTATACCACGATGACGTCGAACGAACGCGAATACGTTCTCGGCACCGACGACGCCGAGCTGATGCGCCTGGGCCTGCAGCACCGATTGTGGAGCGCGCAGGCATTCACCTGTTGGGAGCGTGCCGGGGTCAAGCCGGGTGCGACCGTGCTCGACGTCGGCGCGGGGCCGGGCTTTGCCACACTGGATCTTGCGCAGCTGGTGGCCCCGGCCGGACGCGTCATCGCCGTCGACGAGTCCGAGCGCTTCCTGCGCTACCTGACCGAGCGCGCGCGCGTGCTCGGGATCGCACACGTCGAGACACGGGCGCAGGACGTCCAGTCGCTCGACGTCGCGGCGGCGACCGTGGACGTCGCCTACGCGCGCTGGGTGCTCTGTTTCACGCCGCGCCCGCACGAGGTGATCGCGCGCGTGGCCGCCGCGCTCAAGACGGGCGGGGTGTTCGCGGTGCAGGATTACATCGACTGGGCCGCGCTCTCGGTTTCGCCCCGAAGCGACGCGTTCCTGCGCGTGATGCCGGAGGTGGGGAAGAGCTGGCGCAGCCACGGCGGCGACCCCCAGGTCGGCTTGCGTTTGCCCGCGATGATGTCCGAGCACGGGCTGCGCGTGGAATCCATAACACCGCTGCAACGTGTCGCGCGCTCGAGCGACCCCTTGTGGCAGTGGCCCACGACCTTCTTCGCCAATTTCATCCCGCGCCTGGTCGAACAGGGCCTGGTCCCCGAGTCGGACTGGCGCGCGATGGAGCGCGACTGGAACGAGTACTCGCGCGACGAGAACGCCTTCTTCTGGACTCCGCCGATGGTCGAAATCATCGCCCGCCGCGTCTAGCACCGCCCGAATGGCCGGCTCGCGGCCCGTCCCCGAAACCATGCCCGCCCCGCCAAGTCCTTGTCGTATAATGCCCCGATGGAAGGCATCGCGACCTTCATCGTCGTCGGCTTCCTGGCCCAATTGATCGACGGCACCCTGGGCATGGCGTACGGCTTGAGTGCGACGACGTTTCTGCTCGCGGCGGGCGTTCCGCCCGCGGTCGCGAGTGCCAGCGTGCACGCGGCGGAGGTGATCACGACGGGTGTTTCGGGTCTCGCGCACTGGAACTCGGGCAACGTGAGCGGATACCTGGTCAAGCGGCTGGTCGTCCCGGGCATGATCGGTGCCGCGACCGGGGCCTACACCCTCGCCTCGGTTCCGGGCGAACGGATCAAGCCTCTTGTCGCCGGCTACTTGGTCGTCATGGGCGTGTTCATCGTGTGGAAGGGACTGCGGCGCGCCATGCAGCACAAGGAAGTGCGCTCCCACTTGATCCCGCTGGGACTCGGGGGAGGATTTCTGGATGCGATCGGCGGCGGCGGTTGGGGCCCCATCGTCGTGTCGAATCTGGTCGCGCGCGGCAACCATCCCCGCTACTCGATCGGGTCGGTCAACTTCGCGGAGTTCTTCGTCGCCTCGGCGGCCTCGGCGGCCTTCTTCGTCACCATCGGCCTGTCGTTCTGGACCGCGATCGTCGGACTCGCCATCGGCGGTGCGATCGCCGCTCCCATCGCCGCGCATCTGACGCGGCGCGTGCCGACGCGCGCGCTCATGATCGTCGTCGGTGTTATCATTATTGCGTTGAGCGTTCGAACCCTGTACACGGTGATACGATGAAACCCAAACGAAAGACGGCGGCGAAGGACTCCGCGCCCAAGCCGGAGGACGAGAAGCTGCGGCTGACTGCGGCCACGCGGCGCGATTACGCGGCCTGGCTCGACATGCGCAAGGATCTCTACTCCGACGTGGACGACGAATTCCACGCCCTCGAGATGGACCTCATGCTGTCGTCGGATGACCGCGCCTGTTTGTTGGTGCGCGCCCCCGACGACGAAGCGGTCGGCTTCATCGAGATCACGCTGCGCAACGCCGTCGACGGCTGCCTGGGCGGACCGGTAGGATACATCGAGGGCATCTACCTGATTCCGACCTGGCGCGGGCTCGGGCTGGGGCCGGCCATGGTCGACGCGGTCGCGGAGTGGTTCCGCACCCAAGGGTGCCGTGCCATGGCCACCGACGCCGAGATCGACAACGAGGACGCCCAGCAGTTCTGGAACGACCTCGGATTCGAAGAGACCTATCGCATCGTGCAGTATCGCAAGTCGCTGGGCGCGCCCGTCGCGCCGCCGCCGCAGCCCAAGCGGCGCGCGTCCAAGGGTGCGCGCAAGAAGCCGGCCGCGAAGCGGCGCGGTCGCTAGGCCGTGGTCGACACCGTCGCCAGCATCTTCGCGGGCGTGGGGCTCGCGGCCGCGTGCGGCTTCCGCGTGTTCGTGCCGCTGCTGGTCTTGAGCGTCGCGGCCACACTCGACGTGATTCCGCTCGCGGACGACTTTGCCTGGCTTGCCACCACCCCCGCGTTGATCGGCCTCGCCACCGCCACCGTGATGGAGATCGCCGCCTACTACGTGCCCTGGCTCGACCACGCGCTCGACGTCATCGCCACGCCGGCCGCGGTACTCGCGGGTGTCGTGACCTCGGCGGCCGTTCTCTCGGACGTGACGCCGGTCTTGCGCTGGGCGCTCGCGATCGTGGGCGGCGGCGGTGTCGCGGGCGCGGTGCAGGGAGCGACGGTGCTGGTTCGGCTCAAGTCGGGTGTAGCGACCGCCGGCGTGGGAAACCCCTTGGTCTCGACCGGAGAGACGGCGTCGTCGACGGTGACATCGGTGCTGGCCGTGGTGGTCCCGGTGATCGCGTTCGTGCTGGTGGTGCTGACGATCGTCCTGCTCGTTTGGTACGCCCGTCGCGCGCTCGGGCGCGGCGGCGGAACCTGACCGGACGGAACCGCTGGACGCCGTGCCGGGGAATTCGCTACCTTGGGGCGCGATGAAGCGCCTGCAAGTCTATCCCGCTCCCGAGATCACGGTGACGTTCGACCCCAACGTCTGCAAGCACTCCGGCGTGTGCCTGATGACGCTTCCCGCCGTCTTCGACGTGCGTCGGGCGCGCTGGATCGACGTCGACGCGGCCGCTGCGGACCGGATCGCCGACGCCATCGACCGATGCCCCTCGGGGGCGTTGAAGTACTACCGCAATGCAAGCCGGGATCCCGATGCCGCAGATAGACTTAAGGCGGCGGTCGATGCCAACGCCAAGGCCCTCGCGGACGCCGCCGACGGGTCCCCGGGCGAGCGCTGACGGCATTCCAAGATGAGCACGCCACGACTCCCCGACGCGACCCACATCGGCTACGTGCACCTGCGCGTGCGCGACCTCGAGCGCAGTCTCGCGTTCTACCTCGACGTGCTGGGATTGAAGATGGTCAGCGGCGGCATGCACACCGCGACCTTGTCGGCCACCGGGCGCGGGCCGGGCCTGTTGGTCCTGACCGAGAAGAAGGATGCGCCCGGGCGCCCGCCGCGTTCGACCGGGCTCTATCACGTGGCGTTTCGCGTTCCCAACCGGCGCGCGCTCGCGATGCAGATCGCGCACTTGCGCGACGCGCAGTGGCCGCTCGACGGATTCGCCGACCACGACGTCAGCGAGGCCGTGTATCTTTCCGACCCCGAGGGCAACGGCATCGAAGTGTACGCGGACCGGCCGCGCGAGACGTGGCCCTTGCGCGGCGGTGTCGTCGAGATGGTGACGGTGCCGCTCGATCTCGAAGGGCTCATGCGCGAGCTCTCCGACTGGCCCGGGACCTGGGAGGGCATCGACACCGGGACCGACGTCGGTCACGTCCACCTGCGCGTCTCCGACCTGGATCGCACCGAGACCTTCTACTCCGGTGTCCTCGGCTTCGACGTCACGCAGCGATCGCTCCCGGGCGCGTTGTTCCTCTCCGCCGGCGGCTACCACCACCACATCGGCGGCAACGTGTGGCACAGCGAGGACGGCGTGCGACCGCCCGCGGACGCGCCGGGGCTCATTTCGTACAGCATCGTCGTCTCCGACGCGGGCTTCCTTCCCACCTTGGAAGCGCGCCTACGCGACGCGTCGGTGCCCGTGCGCAGCGACGACGGTGCCGTGCGCGCGGCCGACCCCGACGGCATCTTCATCGAGCTCGTGACCGCGTAAAAAATGGCGACCGTCAAGACACGCTCGCTCGCGAGGCGCCATCGCGTCGTGGACGGCGCGCGCTTTCGTCTCGCCGGCGAGGACCCCGCCGATACCGGGCCCATCGCCACCAAGGAGCGCGCGCAGAAGCTCCTCGCGCGCGGTATCCAGCGGCTGCGCGACGCGCAGGAACGCCTCTATGCCCAGGACAACTGGGCGGTGCTCTTGATTTTTCAGGCCATGGACGCGGCCGGCAAGGACGGTGCCATCGAGCATGTGATGTCGGGAGTCAACCCGCAGGGCTGCCAGGTCTTCTCGTTCAAGGCGCCGTCCGACGAAGAACTCGACCACGACTTCATGTGGCGCACGAGCAAGAACCTGCCCGAGCGCGGGCGCGTCGGGATATTCAACCGGTCGTACTACGAAGAAGTGCTGGTGGTTCGCGTCCACCCCGAGATCCTCCAGCGCCAGAAGCTGCCGCCCAAACTGGTGGCGCGCAACGTCTGGAAGCAGCGCTTCGAGGACATCGTCGCGTTCGAACGCTACCTCGCCCGCAACGGCGTGGTGGTGCTCAAGTTTTTTCTCAACGTGTCGAAAGAGGAGCAGCAGCGGCGCTTCCTGTCCCGCATCGACGAGCCCGCGAAACAGTGGAAGTTCTCGGGCGCCGACGTGCGCGAGCGTGCGTTCTGGGACGACTACATGCACGCCTATGAAGACATGATCCGGCACACCTCGTCGGCGCACGCGCCCTGGTACGTGGTGCCGGCCGACAACAAGTGGTACACGCGCCTGGTCGTGGCGACTGCCGTCATCGACGCGCTCGACGAGTTGCACCTCGCGTTTCCGCGCGTGGGCGCGGAGAAGAAGCGCGAGCTGGGGGAAGCCAAGCGCGCGCTCGAGAAGGAAGCCCTGCGCGGCCCCAAGCGGCGCCGAGGTCGGGCGTGAAAGACCACGGCATGATGGACCTGCACAAGCCGGCACTGCTGAAGTGGCTGACACTGCTCCACGACATCGCCGACCGGGCCGACGCCATCGCGCTGTTGCACTTTCGTTCGAACCGGCTGCGCGTCGACGACAAGAGCGACGGCTCGCCCGTGAGCGAAGCGGATCGCGCCATCGAGGCCATGGCGCGCGACCTGGTCGCGTCGCGCGTGCCGGAGCTGGGTGTGCTGGGCGAGGAGGAAGGCGAGTCGAGTGCCCGCACTGGCGCGCGCTTGATCATCGATCCCATCGACGGGACGCGCAACTTCGTGCGCGGTGTGCCCATCTTCGCGTCGCTGCTCGCGATCGAGGACGGGGGCGTCGTGGTCGCCGGAGTCGTATCCGCGCCCGCGCTCGGGCAGCGCTGGCACGCGGCCAAGGACGAAGGCGCCTACTGCGGCACGCGCCGGCTGCGCGTCTCGACTGTCGCTGATCTTTCACGCGCCCATGTGTTCCACGGCGACCTCGGGGGCCGCACCGAGGGCAACGTTCCCGCCGGTCTGCCTTCGCTCCTGCGCGCGGTCGAACGCACGCGCGGCTTCGGCGACTTCTACCAGCACGTGCTGGTGGCGGAAGGTGCGGGGGAAGCGGCGCTCGACTTCAAAATGCAACCGTGGGACATCGCCGCCGTGACGATCCTGGTCGAAGAGGCCGGCGGCCGCGCGACGACGTTGGCCGGCGATGACACCATCTACGGCGGCAGCCTGGTATCGACCAACGGCCTCGTGCACGCGGCGGTGGCAGCCTTTCTAGCGCCCCGTGCCATGTGATCGGCCACCACCGCCGCGCCTCCGTGTCGCGCGATTGAATCGCGCTCGGTCAGCTGAACTTGGCGGGAAACTGCTTGGCCAGCGCGCCCGCCAACGTGTCCGCGATCACGTACATGTGCCCCTTCATCGCTTCCCACGTCTGCGCTTCCTGGTCGTATTGCTTCGCCCGCAGCTGCTGAATCTGCGTCACGTGATGGCCACCGTGGGCGGCGCTCGCGCGCACCCGGAGGTCTGTCATTTCGACCTCGCCTTGCTCGCGACCTTCACCGACAGCAAAGTCGCTCACGAGGAGTGCATGGCGAAGGGCGGCAACGTGTGCCGCTTCAAATTCACTCCGAAGTGAGTGGGCCGCGCTACCGGACGACGGTGACGCGCCGCGTCAATACGGTACCCGCCGCCTGCATGCGCACGAAGTACACGCCCGAGCTCACCGTCTGACCGCGATCGCCGCGCAGATCCCACGTCTCCGAGTAGATACCCTTCGCCCGCCGCGAATCGTCGACGATGGTGCGCACGCGCGCGCCGCGCACGTCGAACACGTCGATGCGAACCGGCCCGTCCGTCTCGGTCTTGAAGCCGAGCGAGGCCGCGTGCGAGGTCGGATTCTGGCCTGCGATCCAGAGCAGCGCCGGAACGCCGCGTGCCGGCCCGGCAATACCGGTGGCGCCCCCGCCCGGCGTCGACGCGGGGTCTCCGGGATCCGACGACGCATCCAGCTCGTCGCCGTCGCGGAAGCCGTCGAGGTCGCGGTCGATGCCGAGGCGGTTCTCGCACCCTTCGACCACGCCGGTGAACGTGATCTCGGTCCCGGATCCTGCTATCGAGAGCAGCGTGAGCCGCGAGATGTCGCTCTCGCCCTG
>JAKEHA010000049.1 GCA_022615275.1 Candidatus Latescibacterota bacterium | reverse complement strand
GTTGGGGTTGGGGCAATGGGGAGGAACCCATCCCGTCGATCCCGGGCTCATGTCTCGTCCCCGGCACATCCCGTGCCAGGGACATTCTCGCGGCCACAACCAAAAACTTTGTGATCGGCCTCCGGCTACTGTGTCCCAGTAGTCGAAGGCCCTATGAGACTCCCGAACCCCCATAGATTCGGTACCCTGCTGGCCCTCGCCATCCTCTTGGCGATGACCACGACGGGCTACATCACTATCTGCGACGTCTTCCTGTTCGGGGAGCCCGAGGACGGTCCGACGTTGTTCGCCACCGTCGAAGCCGGCGAAACCGCCGTGGACGTGACCGGCTCGAGCGACGGCTTCTTCTATCGGTTCTCGTTGTGCAGCCCCGTACCGCAGGGCGTCTACCCCGTCATTCGCCGCGACGGAACCTCGTTCGGCTCGCCCGTGCAAGTAGATATCGTAACGTCCACGAACACGCCGCCGGGCTTCTACACCATCGACTACAACGAAGGCGACATCGGTTTCTTCTCGGACTACTTCGCGGTCGGCCAGCTCGAGCTGACAGTCGAACAACCGACGTCCGGGATCACCGTGTGCATGTTCGTCGGCGGAAAGGGCGAGTTCGTCGTCGTCAACGAGCCCGCTACCCTGTACGCCTGCTGCAGCACCGGACCCAAGGACGACCCCATCGTGCAGTACCGTTGGTGGCCGTCGTACAACGGGAACCCGTCCTCGTCGCCCACTTACACGACCGGCGAGTGCATCATCTCGCACACCTACACCACAACGGGGACAAAGACGGCGCGGTTGGTCTTGCGGACGGAGAGCGGCGAAGAGGCAGAAGGCACAGTAACCGTCCAGGTGGTGGAGGGCCGATGAAGACGCGTCTGCTTTGGATTCTGTGCGCGCTGGTGTTGGCCCTGTGGGCCGGTTGCAGCGACGACGATTCGTCGGGCAGCGGCGAGCCCGTCACGCCCGAGGACATCAACGGCGCGCTCGTCGTTCCCGCGGAGTGGGCGGGCACGTGGGAGATCACGCTGACCTTCCGCGACTGCACCACCAACGCCATCAAGTCGCAGGAAGTAATTACGTCGATGGTGTGCCCGGGCGACACGCTGGTCAATCCCTTCGCGCCCATCTTCGAAGACTGCGACGGCACGCGCACCGGCAACCACCTCGAAGCCGATTGCACCTACCAAGGCAGCGAAGGTGCCTGCCAAGTGACGCTGAATCTCTCCTTCTCGATGGACGTCAGCGGCAACTCGCTCTCGGGGAGCGGACAGTTCCAAAGCACCGCCACACCGGAGTGCAGCGATCTGCTCGTGGCAGCGTGCGAGAACGTCACCATCGCGGGCACGCGCATCAGTTCGTCGACCGCGGGCTGCCCCACGCTCACCACACAGCGACGCCCCTTCCTGCGCTAGCGCATCAGTCGTTTGATAATCTGAATCTGTCCCGTGTGATACAGGTCGTGAGCCGCGATGCCGACCACGAGACCGCGCGTGTCGAACTTCGTCCCGCGCGGCCTTGTATCAAGTTCGCGCGGCGACAACACAGCGACCGCGGCGCGCATGCTCTTGTGGGTCTCCACGAGCAGCGCGATGTCTTTCTTCCACGCCGCCTCGGTGGCCCGGCCCGGCTCCGGTCGCGGGAACCAGTTCGACCCTTCGAGCGGAAACGAACCCCGCTTCTCCCCCAGGAGGCGCCGGCGCACCGTGTACTTCCAGTACGCCGCGTGCACGACGAGCTCCCATACGTTGTGACGCCCCTTGCCCGGCCGCCACGCCGCTTCCTTCGCGGTCACACCGCGGACGGCGTCGCGCAGATTGGTCCCGTGCCAGGCGCGACGGTCGAAGGCCTGGTCGATCATCTCCAAGAGAACGTCGATTTCCGCGCCCGGCATCGTCCACCTACTTCTTCTTGAACTTGGCTGCTTCCTCGGAACCGCCGGTCGCGTTGCCCGCGCTGTACGAGTGCGCGCCCGCTCCCGCCAGTTTGCCGTCCTTGACGATCAGGTACTCGTTGCGAATCGCCTTGCGGTCGAACCAGCACTCGAGGATCTCGCGCACGCCGGCGGCGTAGCGCGCCTGCGCGGAGAGGCTCGTCCCCGAGACGTGGGGCGTCATGCCGTGGTTGGGCATCGAGCGCCACGGGTGGTCCTTCGGGGGCGGCTGCGGGAACCACACGTCGCCCGCGTAACCCGCGAGCTGGCCGTCGCGCAGCGCGCGCGCCACCGCGTCGCGGTCGCAGATCTTGCCGCGCGCCGTGTTCACCAGGTACGCGCCGCGCTTCATCTTGGCGATGAGGGCGTCGTTGAACATGTGCTCGGTCTCCGGGTGGAGCGGCGTGTTGATGGTGACGACGTCGCAAATGCGCACCATCGCCTCGACGCTGGGGTGGAACACGAGGTTCAATTCCTGCTCGGTCGCCGCCGGCAACCGGTGGCGGTCGGTGTAGTGCAGGCGCACGTCGAACGGCTTCAAGCGGCGCAAGACCGCCAGGCCGATGCGCCCCGCACCCACCGTCCCCACCGACATGCCTTCGACGTCGTACGAACGCGCCACGCAGTCCGCGATGTTCCAGCCGCCCTTGACCACCCAGTCGTACGACGGAATATAGTTGCGCACGAGCGACAGGATCATCATCACCACGTGTTCGGCCACGCTGATGCTGTTGCAGTAGGTCACTTCCGCGACCGTGACCCCGCGATCCATCGCGGCCTGCAGGTCGACGTGGTCGGAGCCGATGCCGGCCGTGATGGCGAGCTTCAGTTTGGGCGCCTTGGCGATCCGCGCCGCCGTCAGGTACGCGGGCCAGAACGGCTGCGAGATCACGATCTCCGCGTCGGGCAGCTCGCGATCGAAGACGGAGTCGTCGCCGTCCTTGTCCGACGTCACCACCAGCGTGTGTCCGTTCGCCTCCAGGAACTTGCGCAGCCCCAGTTCGCCGGAGACCGAACCCAGCAGCTCGCCCGGCTTGAAATCGATCTGTTTCGGGCTCGGCATCGCCTGCCCGCCCGGGTAGCGATCGAGCTTGGGGATGGTGCCGATGGCGTAGGACTTCGGGTACCCGCCCACGGGATCGTCGTACAACACGCACAGAACTTTTGCCATTTCGTGCTCCTTCTTTCTCCTCGGATAACTGCTATCGGACCGACGCAATCAACGTCGCGATCTGATTCAACTCCGGCAGGTCGCGATCCGCGTCGCGCCACAATTTCTTCGCTTGCTCGAGCTCGCGCTTGGCGCCGGCCGCGTCGCCCTGGTGCTCCAGCACCAAGGCCAGCG
>JAKEHA010000300.1 GCA_022615275.1 Candidatus Latescibacterota bacterium | reverse complement strand
GGCGAAACGCGCGCGCGACCAGCCGCTTGCCGAATGGATAGGTGAGAAACCAAAACGGAAGCACTCCCACGTCGATATGGTGATCGATCAGTCCCGCGCGGCGCAGCGTCTTCTCGTCGATGATGCCGTCGCCGAGATGGATGACGGAGCGACCGCCGAGCGTCGCGACCCACCCGAGGTGCTGCACGCCGGCGAAGTTCACCTTGCCGTGGCTCAATCCGAATCCTTCGACGCGCACCCCGCCGAACTCGCGCGCGACCCGCACGCCTTCGGGGGCCTCGATCGCGACCGCACGCGCCGCCAGGTCGGGCGCCTGCGCGAGCATGCGTTCGACCGCCTGGGGTGTCGAGGCGAACCAAGTGCCCTCGCTCGCGTGCAGGTACTCCGCGACCGCGCCGGCATCGAAGTGGTCCTCGTGGTAGTGCGTGGCCAGCACGACGTCGACCCGGTCGAAGGGTGCCCGCGCCGCGCGCACCCCCGCGAGCGCGTGGGCCGGGGGCGCGTGGTACCCCTCGGCCTCCGCGCCGAAGAGCGCGTCGATCAGGACCGCACCCGTCTCGGAGCGGACCAGAACACCTTCGCACCCGATGTAAGTCAATTCCAGGCTCAAGATTGGGCCGAATGGTAGCACACCGCCTGTAACCTTTCCCACGCCCCGTTCGTCCTTTCAACGAGTCATGAGCCGCGAGTTCAGAAGGTTGGCCGACGAGCACGGGGGCCGTATCTACACGCTCGCGCTCTATTTGCTGGGACGCCGCGAGGACGCGGAAGACGTCACCCAGGAGGTGCTGGTTCGTTTGTGGCGCTACCGTGATCGCATCGACCCCGCGCGCACGCGCGCGTGGGTGGCACAGGTAACGCGCAATCTCGTGATCGACGTCTCCCGCCAGAAACGGATGCGCGCCGCGGTCTTCGCAGACGGCGCCGACATGGAAGAGACCGTGGCGGCTTCTGTCGACGCGAGCCCCGACCGCGCCGTGATGAACGGCGAACTGCGCACCGCACTCGAGGCCGCGATCGCGCGCCTCGACGAACCCTACCGGAGCATATTGGTCATGCGCGAAATACAGGACTATTCGTACCAGGAGATTGCATCCGTGACGAGCATGCCGCTGGGTACCGTGAAAGTCTATTTGCACCGGGCGCGCCGCCGCGTCCGCGACGTCCTTCGAACGGGGGCACACGATGGCGCCGATTGACCGGCACGAGTGCGAGTGGGTGCGCGAGCACCTCGACGCCTTCCTCGACGGCGCCGACTCGGACCTGGCCGCTGGCGACAGCGAGCGCGTCGCACGCCACCTCGCGTCGTGCGCCGAGTGCCGCGCGGAATCGGCGTTCGCGCAGCGCGTGCGGGCGGGCTTGCGCGGCATGGAAATGACCGCGGCGCCGGCGGCCGTGATCGAACGCGCCGAGAGGGAGATCGGTTCAACGCGCGGGCGGGTGGTGGCGCTGCGCCCGCGGGGCGGAATGCGGCGCTGGGCCCCCGCGATCGCGGCGGCGGCAGTGCTCGTCGTCGTGGCCACGTGGAGCGAGCGCAGCCGCCGCGCACAAGCCGAGCGAGTCGCCGTCGAACAGGCCGCGCGCGAGGCGGCTGTCGCTTTCGCGTACCTCAACAAGTACGCGCAGCGCACCGGCGACATCGTCGAAGCCGACGTCATCGGGCGCCGCTTCGTCGCCCCGGTTGAAAAAGCGATGGAAAAAACCGGCGTGGCTGAAACCAAACCGAGCCCCGACGAGTCTTAGCCTGCGAAACGCGGAACACGAATCAGGAGGAACACTATGCAGTATCGGACACGACACATCGCGCTCGCGCTCGTCGCGGCCCTTTCGCTGGCCGGCGCCGCGCGCGCCGACGACAACGAATTCACCGCGCTGCCCGGCTACGTCGACTTCGCTCCGCTCGCCCGCATCAGCGAGGAAGCCAAGGTCGAGGTCAATCTCAAGGGCCCGATGCTGGGGCTGGTATCCAAATTCGTCGGGCACGACGACCCCGAGCTGCGCGACATACTCGCCAACCTCAAGCTCGTGCGCGTGCGGGTCTACGACCTCACGCCCGAGATCGAGAAGGAGTTCCTCTCTGCCGGCACCGAAACCACGACCCGCCTGGACAAGTCGGGCTGGGAGCGCATTGTGCGCGTGCGCGAGGACAACGAGCGCGTCGACATCTACTTCAAGCCTTCCAAGAACGCGGAGTGGATCGACGGCGTCCTCATCATCGCGCTCGACAACGAGGCCGCGTTCATCAACATCGTCGGCACCATTCGGCCCGAGGACGTGGGCCGCATCAGCGAGCACTTCGACGTCGGGGTCGACGACCACGGCGGGGCCAAGATCAAGATCGAGTCCAAGCAGAAGACCAAGCCGGGCCAAACCGATTGACGGGCACAAAGGAGACGACCATGAAACTCCTGGGTACGCGCACCATGGGGCTCGCGGCCCTCGCGGCGACCGTCCTCGTCGCGGGCGGTTGCGGACCGGCCCGCGAGCTCAAGCAAATGAAGCAGGACATCGCGCGCCAGTTCCCCGAAGCGACCTTCGACCACGAGATATCGTTCGCGATCGGCCCCGGCGCAATGGCGTTGACGCGCGCCGTGGCTTCCTTCGTGCCGGATGCAAAGGACGCAAGGCACTGGCTCGAGGACGTCGATCGGGTGGAAGTCGCGGTCTACGAAGTCCACACCGACGAATTCTCGTCCCGCATCGAGACACCCTCGCGGATCGAAGAGATGGTGGCGGAGGGCTGGGAGCTCGCGGCGCGCGTGCGCGAGAAGAAGGAGTCGGCGTGGATTCTGTACAAGATCGATGGCGACTCGGTGCGCGAGGTGTTCATCGTGTCGCTCGACCGCGAGGAGTTGGTGCTAGTCAAGGTCAAGGGGCGCCTCGAGCGCGTC
>JAKEHA010000299.1 GCA_022615275.1 Candidatus Latescibacterota bacterium | reverse complement strand
GCTCCTGGGCGCCGGCGCTCCCGGCGTCCTCGTCGACATGTTCGAAGCACTGCCGGCGCCCTTCGGTTTGGTGCGGTACGGTGTCGCGCCCGACCACCCGAAGATCAAGACCATCATCGCGCGCTACGAAAAGACCGCCGAGCACCCGTCCTTCGCGTTTCTCGGCCACACCGAGGTGGGCCGCGACGTCACCGTCGACGAGCTGCGCCGCTTCTACGACGCGATCGTGTTCGCGTCGGGCGCGCAAACCGACCGCCGTCTCGGCATCCCCGGCGAGGCTCTCCCCGGCAGCTACACCGCGACCGAGTTCGTCGCGTGGTACAACGGGCACCCCGCGTACCAGGACCGCGCCTTCGACCTCTCGTGCGAGTGCGCGGTCGTGGTCGGGCAGGGCAACGTCGCGGTGGACGTCGCGCGCATTCTCGCCAAGACCGTCGACGAGCTGTCCGACACCGACATCACGGCGCGCGCGCTCGAAGTCCTCGCGGAGTCGAAGATCCGCGAGGTACGCATGGTGGGACGGCGCGGCCCCGTGCAGGCCGCCTTCACCCCCGTCGAGCTGAAGGAACTGGGAGAGCTCGCGGACTGCGACGTCGTCGTCGACCCCGCGGATATGGAGTTGAACGACGCCAGCCGCGCCGAGCTCGACGTGCTCAAGTGGCGGGACGCGAAGAAGAACGTCGACCTGCTGGTCGCGTACGCGGCGCGCGGTACCGGCGGACGCGCGCGCCGGCTCGTCATCGAGTTCTACCGCAGCCCGAAGGAGGTTCGCGGCGGCGATTGCGTCCGCGACATCCTGATGGAGCGCAACGCGCTCACCGGCGAGCCGGGCGCGCAACGCGCGGTGGGCACCGGTCGCGTGGGGACGGTGGCGTGCGGGGCGGTGTTTCGCAGCGTGGGCTACCGCGGCGTCGCCATCGCGGGGCTCCCCTTCGACGAGAAGGCGGGAATCGTTCCCAACGTCGAAGGACGCGTGGTGCGCGACGGCGTGGCGGTACCCGGCCTGTACGTGGCGGGGTGGATCAAGCGCGGGCCGTCGGGTGTGATCGGCACCAACAAGCCGGACGCCGCCGAGACGGTGAAGCACCTGTTGGAAGACGCGTCCTCGTTGCCGCCGTGCGCGGAACCGTCGCGCGATGCGGTGCTATCGCTGCTGGAGTCGCGGGGCGTGCGCGTCGTGGGTTACGAACAGTGGCGCGCGATCGACGCCGCCGAAGTTGCGCGCGGCGCCGCAGTGGGCAAGCCGCGCGAGAAGTTCACCGACGTCGACGAGATGTTGTCGGTCATAGCGCGCGCGTAGCGCGCGACGAGGAGGATAGCGATGCGCGCGTGGAAAGTCGTCGTGCTGTTGGGGATCGCAATGGGGGTGGGATTCGCGCTCGGTGTGGCCGAAGGCGAGTTGCCGTTCACGAAGAGCGACATCGCCGGCGCCGAGAAGATCGCGGGACTGGAGTTCACCGACGCCGAGCGCGATTCGATGCAAGCCGATCTCGCGGACTACCTCAAGGGCTACCAGGCGGTGCGCGAAGTGGCGGTGGCGAATCACGTTTCGCCCGCGCTCGTAATGCGTGCGCGCGGGGCGGGCACGCAGACGACCTCGCGCCGCAGCGCCAAGGAGCGCCTCGAGCTGGGCAAGGCGACGCGCACGCAGCGGCCGAAGAATCTGGAAGAGGTCGCGTTCTGGCCGGTGCGTGACCTAGCGGAGCTCGTGCGTACGCGTCAAGTCTCCTCCAGCGAGCTCACCACCATGTACCTCGATCGATTGAAGCGCTTCGGCCCCAAACTCGAGTGCGTCGTGAGTCTGACGGAGCAGCGTGCGATGGAGAGCGCGCGCCGAGCCGACGGCGAGATCAAGAAGGGCAAGTATCGCGGGATGCTGCACGGCATTCCGTACGGCGCCAAGGACCTGCTCGCGGTCGAGGGAACCAAGACCACGTGGGGATCGGTCCCGTATAAGGACCAAGTGATCGACGAGACCGCGACCGTGATCCGGCGCCTCGACGACGCGGGCGCGGTGCTGATCGCGAAGCTCACCCTCGGCGAGCTGGCGTGGGGCGACGTGTGGTTCGGCGGAATGACGCGCAACCCGTGGAACACCGAGCAAGGCTCGAGCGGTTCGTCGGCGGGCTCGGCCTCCGCGACGGCGGCGGGGCTGGTCGCATTCGCGATCGGCACCGAGACCTGGGGGTCGATCGTGTCGCCCTCGACGCGCTGCGGAACGACCGGGCTTCGTCCCACCTTCGGTGCCGTGAGCCGCACGGGTGCGATGGCGCTCTCGTGGTCGATGGACAAGATCGGGCCGATTTGCCGGAGCGTCGACGACTGCGCGATCGTGTTCGACACGATTCGCGGCGCCGACGGCGTCGACTTGGCCGCCGTGGACGCGAACTTCGAGTACGCAGCCACGCCGCGACTGGAGGGAACGCGCGTGGGATACGTGAAGGCGCTGTTCGAAGCAGAGTATCCCAACCGCGCGCGCGACGCCGCCGTGCTCGAGCAGCTGCGCTCGTTGGGCGCCGAACTGGTACCGATCGAGCTGCCGAAGTTGCCTGTGCAGCCGCTCGCAGCGATCCTAACCGCCGAAGCCGCGGCCGCCTTCGACGACCTCACGCGCTCCAATCGCGACGACCTCCTGGTGCGGCAAATAAAGAATGCATGGCCGAACGCGCTGCGCGGCGCGCGCTTCATTCCCGCGGTGGAGTACATCCAGGCCAACCGCGTGCGCTCGCTGCTCATGGACGAGATGGAGAAGCTTCCGGTCGACGTGTACCTAACGCCGACGTACGGGGGAGACAACTTGCTCCTCACCAACCTGACGGGACACCCGTGCGTCGTGCTGCCGAACGGATTCACCGAAGAGGGGACGCCGACCAGCATCACCTTCATGGGCCGCTTGTTCGGCGAAGGAGCGCTGCTCGCGGTCGCCAACGCCTATCAAGACGCGACCGACTTCGACGAGAAGCACCCGGCCGCGTTCCCGTAGGCGCTAGCGCTCGTGCGCGCGCGATAGCCGCGTCACGATGGCCAGATGGTGATCGTCGTGCTCGGCGACGAAGAAGCACAGGTCGATCAGTCGCATCGGTCGCTGGAGGCGCGGGTGGAGTGCGGTGCGCACGACGTCGGCGTCCGAAGCCGCGGCCAGTCGTTCGAGCCAGCGCGAGCGCGCGACGCGAAACTCGGCCACGATGGCCGCGATGGCGCGCTGGTTGTGATGCCGGTCGCTCGTGGCTCGATTCGACATATCGGCCGCGGACATTTCCTTCGCTCCCGCCAACAGCTCCTGGGTGCGGCGCGCCCACAACGATTCCAGATCGACCAAATGCCCGAGGTGCTCCTGGATCGACCACTCGTCTCCGCGCTTGCATAGTCGCGTCGCTTCGGCAATCCTCGCGGCCTTTTCTTCCACACGCGCGGGTGTGCCCCGCAAGCGCTCCACGATGGCGGGGAATTCGCCCGCCGGGGGCTCGTACCCGAATCGCCGCTCGAGCCACTTCGCCATGGTCTGCACGATTCCTACCTCCTGTTGGTCGGAGACTATCACACCAACGAAAGAGGGGCCGGCGGTTGCCGGCCCCTCATCGTGAAAACGCGTGCGCGCCGTTGCGCCGTCAATGGGTGACGACGAACTTGCGCGAGAGCGACCTCATCTTGGTCTGCATCTTGAGGAAGTAGACCCCGCTCGCCATGTTGCTCGAGTCGATGTCGATGCTGCTCCACCCCTTCGGACGCTGGCCTTCGAGCAGGGTCGCGATGCGGCGCCCGGCCACGTCGTATATGACGATGCTCACCGGCCCCGCTTCTTCCAGTGCGAAGTCGAGCCGTGACGACGACACGATCGGGTTGGGTGCCGGTACTGCGAGGAACATCGGCGTCCGTGCCGGCGGGTCGTACGCAACGGGTGTGAGGACCTCATCGCACGCGTGCATGCGCATGTGCAGGATAGCGCCGTTTCCGGAATTCCCTCCGGCCTCGCCGTCGCGCACCTGGATGACGCCGTTGATCGTGTACGGCACCCCGGAGGTGTCCCACCACCAGCGCCACTCGTCGACGCCCTG
>JAKEHA010000298.1 GCA_022615275.1 Candidatus Latescibacterota bacterium | reverse complement strand
GCAAGAGCGACGAAGGTCACCTCAAGGCGACGACCGATCTCCTCGATCGATTCCAGATCGATTGGGAGCTCAAAGTGATCTCCGCGCATCGCCAGCCCGAGCAATTGCACGAGTACGTGCGCGCCGCCGACGCCGGCGGAACGCAGGTGTTCATCGCGGCGGCCGGGTTGTCCGCGGCGTTGCCGGGCGTCATCGGGTCGATCTCGCAGAAGCCCGTGATCGGTCTACCGATTCCCGGCGGTGCCTTGGCGGGCGTCGACGCGCTTCTCTCCATGGTGCAGATGCCGGGCGGCATTCCCGTGGCGACGGTGGGGGTGGGGTCGAACGGATCGAAGAACGCGGCCATCCTCGCCGCACAGATTATCGCCCTCGCCGACGGCAAGGTGGCCGAACGTCTGCGGGCGTACCGCGAAGAGCTGCGCACCGGATGACACCGCGCGCCTCGCTCGCCGGTTTCATCGACGACCCGCAGGTATTGTCGCTCGCGGCCGAAGCGCTCGTGCGCGGCGCCGTCGTGGTCCTACCCACCGACACCCTCTACGGACTCTCGGCCGCGCTCTCCCAGGAGGCCGCGGTGCGTCGCATCGCCGCCATCAAGCGGGCGCCGGAGGAACGCCGCTTCATCGTGCTCGCGTCCTCGATCGACATGGTGGAGCGCTACGTCGCGTCGTTCGGATGCGCGTCGCGCGAGACGCTCGCGACGCGCTGGCCGGCTCCGTTCGCGGCCATCCTGCCGTCGGGGCGCGCGTGCCCGGCGTGGGTCGGCCCCACGGTGGCGATGCGCGTCCCCGCCTTCGAGCCCATGCACGCGCTCATCGAGCGCGTGGGCGAGCCCATCGTCTCCACCAGCGTGAATCGAACCGGCCAAGCGCCGCTGGACGACGCGCACGCGATCTTGCGCGAGTTCGGCGACCAGGTCGACGCCGTGTTCGAGCGCAGGGGCGGGGGCGGCGATGCCTCGACCATCGTGGACTTGTGCGGGAAAGCGCCGCGCGTGGTGCGCGCGGGCAGCTACGCGTGGGAGGCGACCGGGGGCGCGAAACCTTCGAAGTAGTGGCCCTTGTAGGCCTCGCAGTTCGAGCACAACAGGATATCGCGCCGCCGCCCTTGCGCCAGCAGGTCGCGATAGCGGCGATTCAGCTCTCCGTTCCAGATATCCATTACGTGCTCGCGCGCGGCGTCGCCGATGACGCCGCGCTCATGAGAGTCCCAGCAGCACAAGGTCGCCTTGCCGTTGACGAAGAAGAACATCTCCTTCAAGACCTTCTTGCACGGCAGCTGTACCGGCTTCACTTCCGGCTCCCAGGGCCACACGTACAAGTCCGTGATCACGGCCACCGCGCCCACCTTGGTCCAAAACTCGACGAAGGACTCGTGCTCGTGACGGTTGTAGTCCATCGCGATCATGCGTACCTCGACGTGTCCGGCGCCGCCGCGCTCGCGCGCCATCTCGACGAAGCGGCGCGTGCGTTCCACCGTGAGGTCGTAGTCGAGCCCGACCCGCGACTTCGAGAACGTCTCCTTGCTGAACCCGTCGATCGAGAAGCGGATGATGTCGATGCCGGCGTCCAGGATTTCCTGCGCGCGCTCTTCCTTCATCAGCTCGCCGTTGGAATTGAGTTCGATCTTCGCGGTGTCATCCTTGCGGATGTAGCGCATGATCTCGCCCAATCGATGGTCGGCCAGCGGCTCGTTGATGAGGAAGGGCCGGTAGGTGATGCCGAGCCCGCGCGTCTCGTCGATGATCTTCTTCCACAGCCAGTCTTCCATGCGCCGCGGCCTACGCGTGAGCGTGGAATGCGAGCAGAACGGGCACTCGGCGTTGCACGCGAGCGTGGTCTCGATCTGTACGACGTTGGGATGGGCCGGTTGGATCATGGTGTATCTTGGGTCGCCGTCGCGTGGGCTCGCTCTCCGCTCAAACCGTCGCGCGAGAACCCCAATTCGGTGTGGTATCGCGCTCCGGAAATCGCGTTCGAGCGACCCACGCAACGACTCCCCAAGATACTACAAATACGGCGTTAGCGCCGCCATGCATTTCTCGGTGGCACCGAGCTGCGATTCGACGTAGGCGCGGGCGGTGCGGCCCGCCGCCGCGCGCGCGACCTCGTCGCGCAGCCAGGTCGACAGCGCATCGTAGGCCTCGTCCGCGGTGCGAATCGTGCGAGCGGCGCGGTGCGCCAGCAATTGCATCGCTTCGAACGAATTGTCGTGTTTGGGCCCGAACACCACGGGTACGCCGGCGATGGCGGGCTCGATCACGCTGTGCACGCCGGTCGTGAAGGCGCCGCCCACGTACACGACGTCGGCGAAGCGATAGGCTTCGGCCAGCACACCCACCACGTCGACGATGACGACGCGCGCGGACACGCCGGTTTCCGCGGCCCATCGGCGCAGCGGCCCCACGTGCTCGGGCGTGGGCTCGTGCGGGACCAGGACGACGCGAAGGTGCGCGTCTTCGGCCAGCAAGCGCGTGAGCGCGGGCAGCAAGCGCGCCTCGTCGGGCGGCCATGTGCTTCCGGCGATCAGCGTAGGGCCGCCGTCGGGGAGCGAGAACGTACTCGTCGTTCGCTGCTGCCAGCGCTCCATCACACGGTCGAAGCGCGTGTCGCCCGCGACCGACACCGACCGGTGCGCCGGCACGGACGCGCAAAAGCGCGCCGCGTCGTCGTCGCTGATGGCCAGGACCGCGTCCAGGCGGCGGTATACGTCGCGATACAGCCAGCGCGCGGGCGGGGCCAGGCGTCCCGACGACGCGCTCAGCGTGGCGTCGATCAGAACGATGGGCACGTCGCGCGCGTCGGCCTCCCAAACCAGATTGGGCCAGAGATCGAACTTCACGAACACCAACAGGCGCGGCTTCGCCCTCTCGAGACAGAAGCGCATGTGGGCCGCGGTATCGAACGGCAGATAGTCGATGAAGCGAAGCGATCCCTGGCCCGGCGTCTCGCGCTTGCGCGCGAAGGAGTAGCCCGACGGGGAGGAAAACGTCAGCATGACGGGTATCTCGGGGCGCGCGCGCCCCAGGGCCGATATCACCGGTCGCGCCTGCTCGAACTCGCCGACACTGGCGACGTGGAACCAGACCGGCGGCGCCTCCAGGCCGCGCGCGAGCGCGTCCCAGCGCTCGCGAAAGCCGCGACGGCCTTCGACGGCCGCGCGCATCTTGGGGAGAAAGCGAGCCGCGGCGTGCGCGCCGAGGACGGCCGCGGGGACCAGCGCGTTGTACACCCAGCGCGCGCTCGACATCAGTCGACCACCCGATGGCGCTCGCTCGGGCCCGATCTCAGCACCGCGCTCAACACGTCGTCGACGCGAATCCCTTGGAGACACTCGTAGGTCCGCTTCGGGCACGGTGCGGCGCCGTTGCGCGAACACGGGCGGCACGCGAGCCGCCGTTCGATTGTATTGCTTGGTTGCAGGCTGGGAGCGTAGCCGAACGCCCGCACCGTCGGTCCGAACAGCGCAGTGACGGGAACGCCGACCGCTTCGGCCAGGTGCATGAGGCCGGAGTCGTTGCCCACGAACGATTCGCAGCGAGCGATCAGCGCGGCGCTCTGGATCAACGTCGACTCGCCGGCCGCGTGCACACAGTGACCGGTGAGGGACGCGGCGATGGGAGCGGTGAATTCGCGATCGCGCGCATCGCCCACCAGCACCACGCGCCGCCCCGCGGCGACGAGTCCGTCGCACAGCGCGGCGAACCCGCTCCAGCGCTTGGCGCGCCAGCGGCTACCGGGCGCGACTGCCACGGCCGGCCGGCCGCCTCCCACGCGCCGGGCGGCGGTCTCGCTCTCCGCGCGGGGAATGCGAATGCCCCCCGGTACCAGGGAGGCGGCCGCGAAGCCCGCCCGCTCCGCGAGCGCCGCGTACTGCTCGAGGATCGTCGGCAGGGAAGCGGGCCGCTTGAACACGATCAAGCCCGCGCGTTCGCGGTAGTACTTGCGAAAGCGCGCGTCTGCGCCGCCCGCGGCGGCGCACACGATGCGGCTGCGCGGGTTCGCGTGCGCGTCGATGACGACGTCGCCCGGTCGCGCGGCCTCGCGAAAGGAACGACCGATGCGCGCGAGGTCGAAAAGCGACGTGCCCGGTTCGATCGCGAGCACGCGGTCGACGCCGTCGGCGTGCGCGAACACGTCGATGTAAGCGCGCTTGGTCAGCACGACCACTTCCTCCGCACCCGCCCGCTTGAGGTGGGCGAGCAGCGGACACAAGAGCACGCAATCCCCCAGCGAGCTGAATCGAATGGCGAGGACTCTCATGGCGATGTGTCGGGTGCGTTGACGCTTGACAGGTTGCGCCGCGGGAGAGAAGGTGCCCACATGCCGGCCCACTCCTACGAACTCGGCGAGCGAATCAAGAAGCTGCGGCTTTCGCAGAACCTTACACTAAAGCAACTC
>JAKEHA010000297.1 GCA_022615275.1 Candidatus Latescibacterota bacterium | reverse complement strand
GGCTCCACACCGCCACCCCACGAGAGCCCAACCCGCTGCCTGGCGTCGAACCCGGTCAGATCCAGATATTCGGCCGCCGCGATGCCGAAGCTGCTGGCCACCTGGAATCCGAGCGCGATGTGCATGAGCCACGCGAGGGGAAGTCGCCGACTTCGCGTCAGGCCGGCGACGGTCGCGTCCGAGTTCGTGAGGTCGGCATAACCGAAGAGCCGCGAGGAGACGCTGATTCGCCCAGCTGTTATACGCGTAGAGGGTCCGGAGATCGTCGACATTCATGCGCGGCTTCACCTCCCACAGACTCGGCGTTCCCTCGCGAGCGCAAGCAGGGCGGTCGCAGAAGACCACCCAAGTCACTTCTTGGTCGACATGACGATGTCGGGCCTCGTGGACGCGACAATCGCCAAGAGCTCTTGGGTTTCCTTCGGCGGCACCTTGTGCTTGGCGAGCACCTCTTTGAAACGGGCGATCATTTGATCCCACTCGCGCTCCGTGATGTTCAAGTGGGCGTGAGACTCCTTCATCCCGCGGCCGCCGTACTGGCACGGCCCCCCGGTCGCTTGGCACACCATGGCGGTCACGTGGTACTTCAGATAGGGTGCCGGCACACGCTTCCTCGCGGCATCGATCGCAGGATTCGCGTTGAGGACGGCGTCCACCACAAGAGCGTCGATAAAATCGCTGACCACGACCGAAATCGGCGCGAGCCCGCCGAGACGATCATAGAGGGACTTCTGTTCCTGCTTCGGATCGCCCTGTGCGAGGGCCGGTTGGAATCCTCCCGCCACGAGGGCGATGAGGACGAAAACCATCCAGAGTTTTGTGCTGCGCGTGATCATGCTTGGCCTCCTTATGCTTGCGGGTTGCGTCGCCGGTGCAACGATCCTGATTGAATTCCCTGTGGTCCGAATTGAATTGCCTACGGCTTGAACGCCCGCAACAGGATCGCGTGCGCCCCAAAGCCGCTCGCGACCTTGCGGGTCTCCTCGCTGGAACTGCGCGCGAAGTAGTCCAACCGGCCCAGCAGTTCCACGTCACGGAAGCCGGCCTGCTCGAACGTGGCAAGATAGCTCGCCTCTGTGGTCGCCCCGACGATGCACTCCGCCCACAGCTGCGGCTGGCTGCGACACGCGTCGGACGGAATCTTCTCGACGACGATGTCCGCGATCTGCACGCGCCCGCCGGGCCGTAGCACACGGAGCATGCCGGCGACGGCGGCGGCCTTGTCCGGCACGAGGTTGATGACGCCGTTGCTGGTCACGACGTCTACGGATGCGTCGGGCAGTGGAATCTCTTCCGCGTTTCCGTCGAGTGGCTCGACGTTGGTCACTCCCATGCGCGCCGTGTTGCGACCAAGTTTGTCTCGCATCGCGGCGGTCATGTCGAGACCGATGACGCGGCCGCGGTCTCCCACCAGTATGCGCGCGATCAGCGCGTCCGTGCCCGACCCCGATCCAACGTCGAGCACGACATCTCCTTCTCGAATCACGCCGGCCGCGAACGGATAGCCGACACCGGCGAATGACTCGACTGCGGATGCCGGAATGGCATCGAGGTATTCGACCGGATAGCCCAGGAACTCGCACGCCGCGCGACCGGTCGGGAAATGGAACGTGCGTCCAGGGTCGGTCGCCACGTCCGAATACATGGCCCGTACGGCTTCGAAGATCACTTCGCGTTGATAGACGCTGATTACAACCATACATTCCCTCCACGTCAGTGGATCTCAACGCGCGGGCGGGTCCTTGGACGGACGGCCGGGCAGCTCTCCGATGAGTTGGCGGATGCGCTCGACGAACGCCGGCTCCACGTTGCGCCTGCCGACGCCGGCCAATTGGGTCTTCAGCACCCGTTCGAACTCTGCCCGCGAGCAGCAGCTGCGGCATACCTCGAGGTGTCGCTCCAGGTCTTCGGACCTCGCGTGCTCCAGCTCGCCGTCGAGGAATTGAGCGAGCATTCGCATCGCTTCTTCACATCGTAGTGTCCGGTCAGACATCGGGTTTTTCTTCCTTCCGCTCCGATCTCAGGCCCACGTCTAGCGCATGCGCCCACAGGGCCCGTTGGAGCAACGATCGCCCTCGTGCCAGCCGCGAGCGCACGGTTCCCACGGGAACCGCGAGCGCCTCCGCAGTCTCTTTGTACGACAGCCCCTGGAGGTCGGCCAGAACCACGGCCACGCGGAACGGATCGGGCAGCGCATCCACGGCCCGCTCGAGGTCCTCGCGCAGCAGCTTGTTCAAGAACTCGCGTTCGGGGTTACCCCACCAGAGCAGGATGGGCTGATGCAGCCGGTCGAATATGGAGAATCCGCCCTCCTCCGACTCGTCGCCGTAAGGCTCCGATGACACGCGGGCGATGCCCGCACGGCGCTCGCTCAGGAAGCAGTTCGTCAGGATCCGGAAGAGCCATCCCCGGAACGCCGCGCGGCGGTCCAGGGTGCCGAGATGTGTCCACGCCCGGGCGACGGCCTCGGCCACCAGGTCTTCTGCGTCGGTCTCGTTTCGCGCGAGCCGGAGCGCCGCGCCGTACAGCTCGGGCAGCAGCGGCTCGACTTCCGCGGCAAACCAGGCGCGCTCGACTTCGGAGGTCGGTTCATGCATGGTGGCGCTCATCTGCTACGAACGACGCGAATCGTTGAAAAAAGTTCCCGTAATCAACAACCGGCGGGTGACACCTCCTCCCCGAGCAGGGCCCGATCGACAACACCCACCGCGTCCTATCGTCACACCGCATGCTCGCACACCGATCGATGCGGGCACGCCGCGCACACCTCGCCCGGCGTTGGAACGAAATTGCCATCGTGAACCGCCGCGTCGATCGCGCGCACGAGTCGCTCGATCTCGACGCTCGTCTGTGCCGACGCGACCTCGACCAGGGTCGTCGCGCCCTCGCGCAGGTACGCGAGTCGGCCCGTGGCCTTCGACTGGCCGCGCGCTCGACCCACCGCCCACGTGTACACGCGGGCCTGGAAGGCGTGCTCGTCCGCGCGCTCGCCCACCTTATAGTCGATGACGACGGCACCGTCGTCGGTCTCGTCCAACCGATCGATCACGCCCTGGACCATGACCGAGCCCACGCGCACCGCGAACGGGACCTCGGCGCGCGTCGCCGTCGTGAAGGGGTGACTCGTGACGACGGGCTCGATCCGCGCGCGCGCGGCGCGCAGCGCTTCGGCTCCCTTCTTGCCGAAGTCGAATCGCGCCAGGATGGACTGAAGCACGTCGTCGATCGATGCCGACGGCCGTGCCGCCAGCGCTTCCAGAGCCGCGTGCACGAACGCGCCGAAATCGGCGGCCTCGATTCCCTTCGGCAACGCGGCGGTTGTTTCTGCATCGCGGCGTGGCGCGGCATCCTCGGACTCGCCCACGCCCGCGCGATCGAACGCGAACTGCAACGGGCAGCGCGCGAACGACGCGAGCCCGCTCCACGTAACCGATTCGAGCCGCGCCCCTGCCGCCGCGGCAGTCGCGTTGTCGATGGCAGCGCGCGCCTGCGCCCATTGCGCGACCGCGTCGTCGAGAGCGTCGGGTTTCGCGCGTGAACGCGCGACGCTCGCCGCCGGCATCGTAACCGGCGCGGGCGCCTCGCGCAGCTCCGTCGCCAGTCCGTCGCGCCGAGCGCATTCCAGGAGATCCGTGAACAGCGAGGTCTTGTTCGCCGCTCTCTTTTGAATGATGGTCCCGTCGGCAACCGGCGAACTGACCCACAGGTAGTCTTTCGCTCGCGTCATCGCGACATAGAGGATGCAGCGCTCTTCGAGCGCCTTCATCGCTTCTTCCTCTGCGTAGTTCTCCGCACGCGTCATCTCCCGCCGCCACTTTTCCGCGCGATCCTTGGAGAAGTACACACCGCTATTGCGCGACACCAGGAATCCCTCGGAGGGGGGGCGAAACGGCTCGACGCCGGGCACCGCCACCGCGGGAAACTCGAGGCCCTTGGCCTGGTGGACCGTCATGATGACCACGCGATCGCGCGGCAAGCGCACGTCCCCGTCTTCGCGAAACTTTCCTTCGTCCAGCGCGGCGCGTAGGTGCTCCAAGAACACGGCCAGCGTTCCACCCCCGCGACGGACCAACAGGTCGGCCAGCTCCAGCAAGTCGCGCAAAAGCTCGTCGATGGCCTCGTTCGACACCCCCTCGTCGACCAGGTGCATGCGCAACGAGCTCCGATCGAAGGCCCACACCATGAACACGCGAAAATCCAGGCGCGCCGAGGCGGCTTCGATCTCGATCAAGAGTGCCCGCAGATCGCGCATGGCGCCCGCGTCGCGCGAGTCGCTCACGCGCGCTACGCGCTCCTCGGCGAGCAGGTCCCACGCGTTGATCGCCCCCTCCCGCTTCGAAAGCAGCTCGTGCAACGACGCGTCGCTGACGCGAAAGGGCTCGTTCTCCAACACGGCCAGCAACGCGATCGCGCGGTCGCCCGGCACCAAGAGCGACATCATCGCGTGCCACATGTCGAGCGCGCGCGCCTCGGCGCGGTTGGCGCCGCCGACGATAGCGTAGGGGATCCCACGCGCGGCGAACTCCTCCTCGAGGGTTCGTCGCGTGTACGACCACAGTTTCATCCGCCGTAGCAGCACGCACACGTCGCCCGGATCGAGGGGCTTTGCGGGCGCTTCCAGTCCCCACTCGGCCGGAGCCTGTGCGCGTCCCAACAGATGCTCGACCCACGCCGCCACCGCGCGCGCTTCCTGCGCATAGTCGGACGTGGTCTCGCGCGGGTGAAACAGGAGGACGGCATACGAGGGCACGTCGCGATGAGCCTCCAACGGCGCCGCGAACTCGGCCAACTCCGGAGTCGCGGCCACCAGCGCGTGCGCGAGATCGAGAATGCTCCGCGCAGAACGATAGTTGCGCGTGAGCCGCGTGCGCGGCGCGGGAAATTCGAGGATGTTCTCGACACGCGCGTCGCGCCAGCGATAGATCGACTGCTTGACGTCCCCCACCACCGTGACGCGCTCGAATTCGCCGCCTGCGAGCGCACGCAGCATCTCGTTCTGTGCGCGACTCGTGTCCTGGAACTCGTCCACCAGAATGTGCGCGAACATGCCGCGGTAACGCTCGGCGATCGGTCCCCCGTCGAGGAGTGCGCGCGCGGGAATGGCGATCATGTCGCTGAAGTCCAGGAGGTTACGCCGGCGCAGTTCGGCCTCGTACTCGGCCGCTAGTGCCACGACCGTATCCACGTGGGCGCGGTAGGGCGCGTGGTCGTCGTCGCGTACCCGCGCGCGCAGCTTTGCGACATCGATCATGTTGCCGCGGCAGTGATGCACGACGTCGAGTAGCAAGTCGAACAGCCGGCCCAACTTGGTCGGAATCGGGGGTTCGCCGCCGAAGTCCGCCGGGACGCCGACGATGCGCCCGCTTTCGAAACGCGCACGGAGCAGCGATTGCACCCGCTCGAACTCCGCGGGCGAGACCACATCGATGCCGGGGTCGATTCCCAGCGCGGGCGCGTTTTCCTTGATGAAGCGGTAGCCGAACTGGTGGAAGTTCATGATCCACGCGCTCGGGAACGTCTGGGCCAGGCGCGGCGCGCGGCGCGCAAGCTCGCGACGCACGCGCTCGCGCATCTCGCCGGCCGCCTTGAGCGTGAAGGTAAGCGCCAGCACGCGATCGAGGGGAACGCCGTCGCGCTCGACGAAGGTGAGGTAGCGTTCCACCAGCACGCGCGTCTTGCCCGTGCCCGCGCCGGCGAGCACGTTCGACGACGCGCCGATGGGCGCGGTCGCGGCTTGGTGCTGGTGCGGGTCCAGCGCTATTCGTTGGCTCGTCGACATACGATCGCGAACCTGCAGCGCCGGCAGCTTTCGCGGTCCTCCGTCCGTTGGAATTCGTGACGGCCCTCGGCGACGGCGGCGTGCACGTCGAAGGCCTCGACCAGTGCTGCGCGAATCGAGTCGGGCGAAATGCTCTCGTAGCGATAGGCGCCCTTGCGCCCCAGCGGAATCGGCGGTTTGAGACGCCCCGGCTCGAGCTGCAACCCGGTCGCGAAGGCTTCCTCGCCGGGCGGCACCACGTAATAGACGAACGACGAAGGCGGGACACCGGCCGCGGCCGCCATCGCGGCGTAGAGCGGCACCTGCCAATTGCCGCGCCCGCCTTCCGCCTCGATGCGCTCGCGCTGGATGGAGGCGGTCTTCTTCACCGAACTCTGCGACGACTTGTAATCGATGACGACGGCGCCGATCCCGTCGACGCGATCGATGCGGTCGAGGCGGCCTTTGATGAGAACGCCCGCCTCGTCCATCCTTCCGTCGCGCTCGACCGATTCGACGCGATACTCTCCCTCGCGCTCGCGCTCGAGCGCCGCGACGCGCTCGATCATGTTCGAAAGATACGCGCGCGTAAGATCGCGCAGCCACGGACCCGCGTCGCGCATTGCCTCCTCGACCTCTTCGTCGATCACCGTCGCCACTTCCGGCGACGTCACCGCGGCGATCACCTCGTCGCGCCCCATGCCGGGCGCGACCGTGCGGTGCATGACCTCATGAAACACAGTGCCGACGGTCATGTAGATGCTGGTCGCGTCGTCCAGCCGCAGCACCTTCTCGTAGAAGAACCGCCGTTGGCAGTCGCTGAACGTCTCCATGCCGGACGGGCTCAAGGAGAATGTCTCCATCACCGGCAAGCGCACGGGCGCTTCCGGCGTGAGCCTCCATGCGGTCGCGCGGTCGGCCGACTTCGAGCATCAGCTCGCCGAGCCACCAGCGGACCGTCACGTCATAATTGAACCATGGCGCGAATCGTTGCGACTCCCATCCCCAGGTCAGCTGCTGCGCGGCCTCGAGGGCGCGAATGGCCTCCTCCTTCTGGCCGCGCTTCCAGAGGGCGTAGCCCTCCATCGCGAGCGCCGCGCCTTCGTTTTCGTGGGCCCAGTCGGGAGCACTGGCCAGGAGGCGTTGGACTCGTGCCCGCTCCCAATCGAGCGCGGCGGCGTACTCATCCCACTGGCCTCGATCCACCGCGTAGGCGCCGACCAGGAGAAACGTGGGCCGGAACAACGGGTCCGTTGTGTCGGGTGCGCCCAAGGCGAGGATACGTTCCAACTCCTCTGGGGGGAGACTCACCCCGGCCAGATGGAACCGATGGTAGAAGCGCGCACGACGAGCCGGTGGGGTGTCGGGATCGTTCATACTGTCGAGCGCCGCACGGAGCTTCCCGCGAGGATAGAGAATCCAAAAGGCCAGGTACGGGTTCACCTCTGGGTGATAGGGCCGCGCAAGAAGGACATGCAGCGCCTCTTCAGATCGTCCATGCAGGCGGGGATTTCCCAGGAATTGAATCGCGTGGGAGAGAGACGGTGTGGGCAGCGTGTC
>JAKEHA010000007.1 GCA_022615275.1 Candidatus Latescibacterota bacterium | reverse complement strand
GATCGTGATTGCCGCGCACGCGCTACCTCCTGGTTATCGCATGCACCATCGTAGAATCATCCCCGGGACATTGACCAAGGGTTTTTCAGCAACCTGCTAGGCGTTGGAAGTGGGGTCGAGATTGTCGGAGTCGGTAACAACCCCGTGGTCACCGCAACTGGACACGCATTTCCCTCCACGCTGGAGAACGTGACCATACGGCACCAGCCGGGTGCGAACGGCAGCAATCAGATGGGTGTGCGCCTCGCAGATGCGTCGATCGTCATGCGGGACTGCGTGGTTCGAGACTGTGTAAATGCGTATTTCGAAGCGGCCGGGATTACGGCCGCAGGAAAGTGCGCTCTTGTTCTCGAAAACGTGGAGATTCGCGACACGATTGGTGGTGGTGGGTTGCGATTGCAGTCGGGCTCGACAGGAAAACCGACAGTTCAGGCCACCAACTGCGTGTTTCGAAACAACCGGCACAACGCGACGGAAGATATTTGGGCGGGGGGAAGCGGTGTGCGAATGGTCTATACGGGGTACCCGCTTACCGGCGCGGATGCGTCGTCAACATTCGATGGGTGCACCTTCGAAGGCAATACCGCTTGGTCGTTCTGGGGGGTCGACGGGTCTGGTGTCGATATCCGAGATTCAGGGCGCACGGTTTCCTTTTACAACTGCAAGTTCGTGGACAATACCTACGAGACCCCCGCTGGCGCGGCGGTGCTCGTCCAGAACAGCCTGGCGCGACTCGAGAACTGCACGATCGCCGGGAATCGAACTTCGGAGTACAACGACGACGACGCACCCGGCGGGATCCTGGCTTACGGAGATAACAACACTACCACTATCAGGGATTGCGTAATCGCCTTCAACGACGGACTCGCTTTCGCGGAATATGGGTTGAACAACACGCACACTTTGTCGAACTCGATATTCTTCGGGCACGAGGCCGACGACGAATGGGTGTCGGCTGGAGTGAACATCCTGAGTATGGATCCAGCGTTCTGCGACGCGGCAAGCAGCAACTATCACCTATACGCGTTCTCGCCGGCCGCTGAGGGTCCGTACTACTCCGAGAGGATCGGCGCATTGGACGTGGGGTGCGTGCCGCCTGCAACAGTTGACGTCACTCCAAGTGGTGTTGCGGTCGGATGCCCAGCAGGTCACGCCGAACTCAACGTGACCGTTAGTCTCGACCTCGACGAGACGGTGATGACGCGGACCGTGAACGCATGGGAGTTACTGCTGGACACCGACGACTTCGTAGCGACCGTCTTTGACGCTAACGGCTTTCTGCCCGCGGGGTCAGACGCAAGTGCACCGAACTTCACCACCACACTCTCGCACAATGCGTTCGGGGGGCGCTGGCCAGCGTGCTCCAATGGTGATGCGGTAGACGTGCTGCTCAACGGGTACCCCCTCGCGCCTCAGGCGGTTGTGACCATTCGATCGCCCGATCTGACCGGCAACGGGTCCGTCGACTTGGGAGACTTTGCTGCTTTTTCCCAGAACTATCCGCTTGAACCCGCACCGGGTGATTGTCGCGACTTCAACGGGGACGCCAAGGTCAACCTCCTCGATTTCACCATATACAGCCAACACAACGGTCACGCTAGTCCATACGACCCTGCCAACGCCCCTGCGGACGTAGCGCAGTCGGCCGCGTCGGTGGCACTCTATTTCACCGAGGAGTACCCGACGGCGACGACGCATAGGCTGTTCGTCGACGTCGACGTCGAGAATTTTGCTGACGTGACGACGTCACTCTTCGCGGTGGTAGCGGGGAGTAGCCGCTTGACCTTTGTAGAATGGCAGCTCCCTCAAAGCACGCTGGGCACAGTCATGTGCGCGCCCGTTACCCGCGATGGAACCGAACAGTTGTACTTTGGAGTGCGCGTGTCGGAGTCCTTTGCAGGCTCATCATCACGGTTGGGGCGCCTGGTCTTCGACGTGACTGGGACCGATCCTTTCGAGCCAGCAGAGGATGATTTCGTTCTCACTTATGGGGAAGTCCTGGTGGAGTCATCGAGCGCCTCATCGGTGACTGCCCAAATGACCGGGGTGTTCCAGCGAGCTCTGAATACTACGGTCGCGCGCATCTTCCACAACCGTCTCGAGCAGAACTTTCCGAACCCTTTCAATCCGACAACGACTCTTGCGTTCTCGCTCAAGCAGGCGGAGAACGTCGCCCTCACGATTTACGACGTAGGCGGACGCCGTGTCCGCGAGCTCGTGAACGAGCGGAGAGAGCGTGGTGCATACAAGGTCGTGTGGGATGGGCAGAACGACGCAGGGCAGACCGTAGCGAGCGGCGTCTACTTCTACAAGATGGTGGCCGGCTCGTTCACGGACACCAAGAAAATGACGATTCTAAAATGATAGTGAAGCGGCTGGTGTAACCTCGGTTTCTGAGTAGAGGGCGAGAAGAGATCGGTTACTTGCGGCGCCTATGTTATTCTTATTTTCGTTGTTAACTCAATTGGACGCGCGGCGCGCCGTGCGAGCAGTCCTCCGCGGTTGCCCCCGATCCCGAACGCACCGCCGGACACCGACCCGCTAAACAGCGGAATTAGGACCAGTAGCCTATGAAGACGTTTCTCTCGCTCCTCTGGCGAGGGTGGAAGAAGTTCGCCCACGTCCTGGGCATCATCAACACCCGCATTCTGCTGACGATCAGCTACTTCGTGATCCTGGCCGTGGCGTCGATCATCACGAAAGTCCTGGGCAAGGACATACTCGACCGGCGCATGAAGGCGGCGCCGACGTTCTATCATCCGCACGAGCCGGTCCAGGCCTCCCTCGAAGCCTGTCGCCGGCAGTTCTAGTCGTACCCGGGAGATCGCATGTACATCCTCGGCATCTCGTGCTACTACCACGACGCGGCGGCCTGCCTCCTGAAGGACGGCGAAATCGTCGCGGCCGCGCAGGAAGAACGCTTCACGCGCATCCGCCACGACCAGGACTTCCCGACCCAGGCCATCAAGTACTGCCTCAAGGAAGCGGGCATCACCATCGAGCAGGTGAACTACGTCGGCTTCTACGACAAGCCGCTGATCAAGTTCGAGCGCATTCTCACGACCTATCTCGCGACGTGGCCGCGTTCGTTCCCGTCGTTCATCAAGTCCACGCCGTTGTGGCTGCGCAAGAAGCTCTGGATTCCGCAGATGATCAAGAAGGAGCTCGGATTCGAGGGCGACGTCTTGATGATCGAGCACCACCTTTCGCACGCGGCCAGCAGCTTCCTGGTTTCGCCTTACAGAGAGTCCGCCATCGTCACCGTGGACGGTGTCGGCGAGTGGGCGACCTCGACCATCTGCAAGGGCGAGGGCAACGACATTCAGATTCTAAGAGATATCCGCTTCCCGCACTCGCTGGGGCTCCTCTACAGCGCGTACACCTACTACCTCGGCTTCAAGGTCAACAGCGCCGAGTACAAGGTGATGGGCCTCGCACCCTACGGAGAGCCGCGCTACGTCGACAAGGTGCTCGAGACCATCTCCTACACCGACGACGGCTCTTTCAAGATGAACATGAAGTACTTCGCGTACGACTACGGCCTCGAGATGACCAACGGCCACTTCGAGAGGCTCTTCGGGCGGCCGCGCCGCGAGCCCGAGTCGAAGCTCGAGCAGTTCCACAAAGACGTCGCCATGAGCGTGCAGAAGGTCACCGAGGAGATCGTGTTGCGCATGGTGCGCCACGCCTACCAACTGACCGGCAGCAAGAACCTGTGCATGGCGGGCGGCGTGGCGCTCAACTGCGTGGCCAACGGTCGCGTCGTCAAGGAGACGCCCTACAAGGACGTCTTCATCCAGCCGGCCGCGGGGGATGCGGGGGGTGCCGTCGGGGTCGCAACCTACATTCATCACTCGGTCTTGAAGAACGAGCGCAAATGGGAGATGAAGCACGCGTACTTCGGGCCCGAGTACGGCGCCGACGCCGAGCTGGTGATCGCCCTCGATCTGCACGCTGTCGCTCTTGACGATGCGCCCGTAGCGGACCTGCTCCTGCTCCGCCTCGCCGAGGCGGTGCCGGGGCTGGCCGTCGCTTGCGCAGGCGCCAAGCAGGACGAGCATCGCGGCCGCCAGCGTCGCGGCGGCCAGGCGTCGAACCGTCACAGGCATCGCGGCCATCGCCTCACCGCGGCGCCGCCGGCGCCAGCGCGCCGCCCGCGGTGCGGTTCTTCAGCCGGAACGCGAGCACGAGGAGCAGGATTCCGAACACGACCGAGTACGCCGCGACGATCCACACGACGGCGAGGAGCCCTTCCACCGGCCGCGCCAGCATGACCGTCCCGAAGATGACCGACAGCGCGCCGGACAGCCCGAGCAGCCACTCGTGGGCGATCTCCTTGCGCAGGCGCACCGCGGCGACGATCTGGAAG
>JAKEHA010000296.1 GCA_022615275.1 Candidatus Latescibacterota bacterium | reverse complement strand
TGCGGGCGCAAATGGTCCGCTCGCCGCCAGAGCCGCCAACAGAATGATGCCGATGGTTTGCTTCATATCACGTTGCGGTGCCTAACGCACCGCGACCTCCACGCCCGATATCGCAAGCCCGGTGCCACGTGATTCGAGGGCGCTCCGTCTTCGTAACTCGTTTACCATGAACAGATTGCTGCACGGGCGCGGACCTTAGCACCGCCCCTCCGCCGGCTTCGAGTGAACCGTCACGGACACCGTGGCCGCCTGCGTGCACCGGCTCATTCGAGCCCGTATCGCTCTAAGCGGCCGTAGAGCGCCCGGCGCGTGATGCCGAGCAGGCGCGCCGCCTCGCTCTTATTTCCGCCCGTCGCATCCAGCGCGCGCTTGATCATCTCCTTCTCCGCGTCCTCGAGATTCAACGTCGGCGCCGCCGAGGCCGGCCCGCTCGCAGTGCCGCGCGTCGCCGAGATCAGAATGTCGGTGGCACCGATGCGGCCCTCGGGCCGTACGATCACCGCGCGTTCCAGCACGTTGCGCAGCTCGCGCACGTTGCCGGGCCATTCGTGCGCGACCAGCCGCGCCAGCGCGTCCTCGCCCAGGTCGTCGGGCGAGCGTCCCCAGTCGGCGAGAAAGTGGCGCGCGAGCGCGCGCACGTCCTCGCGTCGCTCGCGCAGCGGCGCGATTACGATCGGGAATACGTTGAGTCGATAGAACAAGTCCTGTCGGAAGCCCCCGCGCTCGATCTCGTCCTCGAGCGCGCGGTGCGTGGCCGAGATGAGGCGCACATCGACGCGCGTCTCTTTCACTGCTCCCAGCGGCGTGAAGCACTTCGACTCCAGTACGCGCAGGAGCTTGGCCTGAAGCGACGCAGGCAGGTCTCCGATTTCGTCCAGGAACAAGGTGCCGCCGTCGGCGAGCTGAAACTGTCCCAGCTTGTTGCGCTCGGCGCCGGTGAAGGCGCCTTTCACGTAGCCGAACAACTCGCTCTCGAGCAGCGTGTCGGGAATGGCGGCGCAGTTGACCGCGACCAGCGGTCCGCCCGCGCGCCGCGACGCGCGGTGCACGGCGCGCGCGACCACCTCCTTGCCGGTGCCGCTCTCGCCCCGGATCAGGACGGGTGCATCGGAGTGGGCGAGCCCCGCGATCAAACGGCGCACCTCCTCGATCGACGCGCTCGACCCGACCAGATCGTCGCCCCCGCGCGTGCGCGCGAGCGCGCCGCGTAGGCCGCGGTTCTCGGCTTCCAGGCGGCGCTTCTCTTCGACGCGTGCCACCAGGTGGAGCATCTCGTCGGTGCGGAACGGCTTGATGACGTAGTCGTAGGCGCCTTCGCGCATGGTTTGGATGGCGGTCTCGATAGAGGCGTAGGCCGTCATCACGACCACGTCGATGGTAGGGAATCGCCGCCGGATCTCCTGGAGCAGCGCCATGCCGTCCATGCCGTCCATGCGCAGGTCGGTGACGACGAGGTCGGGTGCGGCGGCCTCGATGCGCGCGAGCGCGTCGCGCGCGTGCGTCACCGCCGCGGCGCGATGCCCGGCGTCCGCGAGTGCCTCGGACAGGAGCGTTCCGATCTTGGCTTCGTCGTCGACGATGAGGATGTCCATCATGCCTCCGCGGTTCCTTCGGTCGCGCCCGAAGGCGTGGGCGCCGTCGGGAAGACGAGCGTGACGCGCGCGCCGCCGGCGTCGTTCTCGATCGCGAGCGAGCCGCCGTGCGCCTCCATCACGGCGCGCACCACCGACAGCCCGAGACCGCTGCCGTGGGTCTTGGTGGTGAAGAACGGCTTGGCGACATCCGCGGCGTGGGCGGGCTCGATGCCGGGGCCGTTGTCGGCGACGACCACGCGCGCACCGGTGTCGTTGGCGGCGAGAGATACCTCGACCCGCCCTCCTTCCGGCGCCGCTTGCACCGCGTTCAACAGGACGTTCAGCACCGCCTGGCGGATGCGCTTCTCGTCGCCCGCGATCACCACGTCGGTCTCCGGCAGGCGCTCGACCACCTGCACGCGCTTGGCCGCGCGCTCGTCCTCGACCGCCGAGAGCGCCCGCCGCACCGACTGCGCGAGCGAGACGGGCACGAAGGCTCCGGGGCGCGCGTGCGCGAATTCGAGGTAGCCCGTGAGCACGCGGTCCAATTCGTCGACCTCGCCGGTTATATAAGAAAGCGCCTCGTCGTCGATCGCGTGCTTGCGTTGGATGCGCTCGGCGGATGCGCGGATGATGCTCAACGGGTTACGAATCTCGTGCGCGATGGTGGCCACCATGCGCCCCAGCGCGGCCAGGTTCTCGCGCTCGAGCATGGCCGCCTGCGCACGGTCGAGCGAACGACTCTGGCGGTAGAAGAGAAGGCCCAGCACCGCGACCACGGTGGCATTACCGATCGAGATCATGACGATCAGGTTGGCCAGTTCGCGCAGTTGCGCGAAGAAGCCCGCGCCGGCTTCGACGCCGAGGATGCCGACCACGTCGCCGCGCGGCGACAGGACGGGGGCGTACGCGCTCTTCATGTAGAAATCTCCCGTGCGGTACAGGCTCGTGTACGACGGCAGGCCCGCGCGCGCGAGGTCGACGGCGTCGACGTCGAGCTCGAGGTAGGGGTTGAAATCGCCCGGGCTAGAGAGGCCGGCCAGGTCGGCGACCGTGCGCCCGTCGGGCGTTACCACGACCACGTTCGAGAGATCGTATTCGCGTCGCGCGCGCACCAGCGCCGCATAGGCTTCGTCGCCGAGTTCGAACGGCGCGGCGGAATCGGCCGGCTCGACGGCGTGGCAGAGCGCCACCGCGATCACGCGCAGCCGTTCGCCCAGCTGCGCGTCCAAGTGTGTGCGCGCGCGCCGGTAGAGAGCGAAGTTGGTCGCGGCCAAGAGGATCGAAAAGGCCGCGAGAAATCCGGCCACCGACAACAGGCGCTTGCGCGCGGAAACCACACCCTTTGACACGGCGCGATTGTAGGTCGGTCTTGCGAGTAACGACAAGGAAAAGGGGCCGGCCTAATTCCGCCCCCCAGCGACGTAAGAAAACGGGCGCGGCCGTCCAAGGCCGCGCCCGCGTGCGAAGCGGTAATCTGGAGGGGGACTTACCGGATCACCACGAATTTGCCGATCTTGCGCTGGTACGCCGCGTTGGTGTCCGTCTCGATCGAGTACAGGTACACGCCGCTGGTGACGTCCTGACCGTTGCGGCTGACGAGGTCCCATTTGATGGTTCCCGCGCCGTTGCGGCCGTCGAACGGAAGCTCCTCGACCAAGTCGCC
>JAKEHA010000295.1 GCA_022615275.1 Candidatus Latescibacterota bacterium | reverse complement strand
GCGAACCGCAAACCCGGCGAAATCATCACCGATCCGACGCCGTTCACGCTCCGGCCCTTTTAAGCGGGGACATCCGCGCTGAGCCGGGGATACGCCCCGGCCGTGAGCGCGGGGGGTATCCCGATGATTTCCAATCACGCTTATTCTGGCGAATCAGCTGTACTCTATATGTGTTCAGTAAAGAGCAAATAGGGGAACCTCCGATGACGAAATCGACGACGAAGGATAAAAAATGCATCGCGTTAGCTATGCTCGCGGCCTGTGCCGTTTTACTGCCGTCCATTTTTCCGGCAGCCGCCGCAACACCCTCCGCGGGTAAAATCGACCGGACGGTGCTTCCAATCGCGGAGCCGGAATATCCGGCCATCACCGAAGTCGACGCGCGCAAGGCGACGCCGCCCGCGCGCTTCGAAGTGAAGGCGCCGAAAGGCGCGCCGAACGTCGTGATCGTCCTCATCGACGACATCGGGTTCGGCCACGCGGGAACATTCGGCGGTCCAATCAACATGCCCACCCTCGATGCCCTGGCGGGGAGCGGACTGCGCTACAACCGTTTCCACACCACCGCTCTTTGCTCGCCGACGCGGACCGCGCTGCTTACGGGCCGGAATCACCACATCAATAACGCGGGCGCCATCATGGAACTGGCCACCGCGTTTCCCGGCAACACCGGGATACGGCCGAGCAGCGTCACTCCGTTGGCCCAGATACTGCGCGTGAACGGATACAGCACGGCGGCCTTCGGCAAGTACCACGAGACGCCGCCTTGGGAAGCGTCGGTTTCGGGGCCGTACGATCGCTGGCCCACCGGTTCGGGGTTCGACAAGTTCTATGGCTTCATCGGTGGCGAGACGAACCAGTGGGCACCCGCGGTCTACGACGGCGTGACCCGCGTCGAGACGCCCCACGACCCGAATTACCACTTCACCACGGACATGACGAATCAGGCCATCGCTTGGACGCGCTTCCAGCAGGCCTTGACCCCGGACAAGCCGTTCTACGTCTATTTTGCGACGGGTGCTACGCACGCGCCGCACCACGCTCCCAAGGAGTACATCGCGAAGTACAAAGGCAAGTTCGATCAGGGCTGGGACAAACTGCGCGAAGAGACGCTGGCGCGGCAGATCGAGCGCGGCGTGGTACCGGCAGGCACGAAGCTGACGACTCGCCCAGCGGAGATCCCGGCGTGGGACTCGCTGACGGCCGACCAAAAGCGATTGTTCGCGCGGCAGATGGAGACGTTCGCGGGATTTGCCGAGCACACCGACCATGAGGTGGGCCGCTTGGTCGAGGCGATCCGTGACATGGGCGAGTTGGACAACACACTGTTCTTCTACATCGTGGGGGACAACGGATCCAGCGCCGAGGGCGGTCCCGACGGCAGCTATAACGAGATCCTGGCGCTGAACGGGATCGTCAGCGACGTCTCGTCACAGTTGTCGCACATCGACGAATGGGGCGGGCCGTCGACGTTTCCGCATTTCTCCATCGGATGGGCGCTCGCCGGCAACACGCCGTTTCAGTGGACGAAGCAGGTCGCATCGCACTTCGGAGGCACGCGCAACGGGATGGTGGTCCATTGGCCGGCGCGGATCAAGAACGCGCACGGGGAGATGCGTTCGCAGTTCCATCACGTGATCGACGTCGCGCCGACCGTGCTCGAGGCAGCCGGGCTGCCGGAGCCGACAATGGTCAACGGCACGAAGCAGTACCCGATGGATGGCGTGTCGATGGTGTACACGTTCGACGAACCCGCCGCCGCGGATCGCCGTACGACGCAGTACTTCGAGATGTTCGGCAACCGCGCCATCTACCACGAAGGCTGGGTCGCGGCAACGCGTCACTCGATTCCATGGCTGATGGTGCCCAATCTTCCTGCACTCGATCAGGATCACTGGGAGCTCTATAACGTCGCCGAGGACTTCAGCCAGGCCAACGACCTGGCGGCGCAGAATCCGCAGAAGCTCAAGGAACTACAGGACATCTTCACTCAGGAAGCGATCCGCAATCACGTGTACCCGTTGGACGACCGTCGCGCCGAGCGCTTCGACGCGCGGATAGCGGGGCGCCCGGATCTCATCGGATCGCGGACCTCGCTGACTCTCAACGAGGGAATGACGGGAATATCCGAGAATGCATTTATCAACATCAAGGGGCGGTCGAGTGCGATTACCGCCGAGATTGAGGTGCCGAAAGGCGGCGCGAATGGCGTGATCATCGCGCAGGCCGGGCGGTTCGGCGGCTGGAGCGTGTACATGAAGGGTGGCCGCGTGCATGAGGTCTACAACTTCGGAGGCCTGGAGCGAACCACGGTATCCTCGCCCCAAGCGCTTTCGCCCGGACGTCACACGATTCTCTACGAGTTCGCCTACGACGGCGGAAAACCGGGCTCCGGGGGGAAGAGTCGGTTGAGTGTGGACGGGAAGTTGGTCGGTGAGGCGCGCGTCCCGCACACGATGCCCTTCATGTACTCGGGCGACGAAGGAGTCGACGTCGGGATGGACAATGAGACGCCGGTGACGGAGGACTACAAGGAGCGCGATAACCGGTTCACGGGCCGGATCCGCAAGGTCACCGTGGAAGTGAAGTGAAAAACACTCCGTGACATCCCGCACGGCGACCCGCCGTCCACGTCCGGCGTTTACCGCAGGTGTATGGCCTCGGGGATGGTGGTGGTGGTCGCAATCGGCGCTTTCTGTTCTATAGCTTGTACGTCGACCAGCGCGCTGGCCCTCTCTCGGACGGAGAGGCGAAAAGTAACCTGCCTCCCGCGGCGACCCCAACACGCGCTCCGGTATCGGAGGATGTACCAGCGCAGTATGTGGGTGCGCAGGCATGTATCGAATGTCATGCGCAGGAATACGAAGCCTCCTCTTAGATGCCAGTCAGTAGCGCATTGCGATCGTCCTCGACCAAACCCACCGCAATCGCCTGGAGGCGCAACTAG
>JAKEHA010000294.1 GCA_022615275.1 Candidatus Latescibacterota bacterium | reverse complement strand
GCCGCCGCGAGGCCCAGTGTCCCCAGCAAACGGCGACGCGCCGGCGGCAGTCGGCGCGTATTCCGCTCCTGGCTTGACCGCTCTCGTCGCATCCCCTATACTTTCTCGATTTCGCAAGTGCAAATCATGATAGAAGTTACCAACCTATCAAAAAACTACGGCAAAGTCGAGGCGGTGCGCGATGTCTCCTTCGCGGTGCGCCCCGGCGAGATCTACGGCTTGCTCGGTCCCAACGGCGCGGGCAAGTCGACGACGATCCACGTCCTCTCGGGGCTGATCGCGGCTTCGGCCGGGACCGCGAAGGTCGGCGGGCATGATATTGCGCGCGAACCGCTCGCCGCCAAGCGCATCCTCGGTGTGGTGCCGCAACAGTCGATCGTTATCGAAGAGTTGAGCGCGCTGGCCAACTGCATGTTCTTCGGTTCGCTGTACGGGGTGGATAGGAAGGCGCTGCGCGAACGCGCGCGCGGCTTGCTGGATTGGATCGAGTTGTCGGACCACTTGAACAAACCGGCGAGCGCCTTGTCGGGCGGAATGCTACGACGGCTGACGCTGGTGCTCGGCATCATCCACGAGCCCAAGGCGTTGATCCTCGACGAACCGACCACCGGCCTCGACCCGCAGACGCGCCTGTTGATTCTCGATCGCGTCCGTGAAGTGGCTTCCAAGGGAACGGCGGTGCTGCTCACGACGCATCATCTCGAGGAAGCGGAACGCCTGTGTCACCGCGTCGGCATCATCGACGGCGGTCGCATCATCAAGGAAGGCACACTCGCCCAGTTGCGCGCGGAGGTCGAAGACGTACAGTTGTTCAGCCTGCGCGGGGATTTCGAGCGAGAAACGTTGCGCGAAGCGGTGAAGTCGCTGCCCGGCGCCGAGATCGTCCTCGACGACGCGAGCGAAGTCGTGGTGGCGGTGCCGACCGGCTCCGGGCTGACCGCGCGCCTGATCGAGACCGCGGCTTCCCTCGACCTCGTGCAGGAGGTCGCCATCAAGCCCCCGTCGCTCGAAAGCCTCTTCATCCGGCTCACGGGCCGTGAGCTGCGGGAGTGATCCGATGACGCAGCAGTACCGCGTGGACTCCGAAGTGGGCACGCTTCGCAAGGTCCTGGTCCATCGCCCCGACTTGAGCCTGCGGCGGCTGACGCCGTCCAACCGCGAAGAGCTCCTCTTCGACGACGTGCTGTGGGTACGCAAGGCGCGCGGCGAGCACGATAAGTTCGTCGGGCATCTGGAGCGACGCGGCGTCGAGGTGTTCTATTTGGACGATCTGCTCGCTGACGTGCTCAAGAACCCGGAGGCGCGTTCGTTCGTGATCGACAAGACGGTGACGCGACTCACGGTGGGCCCCGCGCTGGTGAAGGAGTTTCGCGCCTACCTGTTCGAAATGGAGCCGCGCCGGCTCGCCACCATCCTGATCGGCGGGCTCGCGCGCGAGGAGATCGACGAGAGTCTGTTCACCAAGCACTCGCTGACGTTGACCACAATGGACGCGACGGACTTCCTCTTGCCGCCACTGCCCAACTCGATCTTTACGCGCGATCAGTCGTCGTGGATCTTCAACGGCGTGTCGCTCAACCCCATGTACTTCGAGGCGCGCCAGCTCGAGGTCGTGCACGTGGCCGCCATCTACAACTGGCACCCGATGTTCGTCGACGCCGACTTCGAGTTCTGGTACCCCGACCAGGACGAACAGGGCCGCTTCGTGCAGGAAGACTGGGGGCGCGCGTCGCTGGAAGGCGGCGACGTCATGCCGATCGGCAACAAGACCGTACTAATGGGCATCGGCGAGCGCACCACCGGACAAATGGTGGAGAGACTGGCGCAGTCGTTGTTTCGCCACGGGGCGGCGGAGCGCGTGATCGCGTGCGTGATGTCGAAGGACCGCGCGCACATGCACCTCGACACCGTGTTCACCATGCTCGACCGCGACGCCGTCACCGTGTACCCGAAGGTCGTCGATCGCACGCGCGCGTACAGCCTGCGCCCGACGGACAAGCCGGGCCAGATGGAGCTGACCGAGGAGAAAAGCTTCCTCGACGCGGTCGCCGACGCGCTCAAGGTTCCCAAGCTGCGCGTCATAGGAACCGGCGGCGACGAATATCAGGCCGAGCGCGAGCAGTGGGACGACGGCAACAACCTGATCGCGATCGAGCCGGGGTTGGTGGTCGCCTATTCCAAGAACGAGTACACCAACAAGCGCCTGCGCAAGGCGGGCATCAAGGTATTGACCATCGACGGCTCCGAGCTGGGCCGCGGTCGCGGCGGCGGGCATTGCATGACGTGTCCGTTGCTGCGCGACCCCATTTGAGGTGCAACGCGACGTGGCGAATCTCCGCAATAGGCACTTTCTAAAGGATCTCGATTTCACGAAGGAGGAGATTCTCCACCTCCTCGAGTTGTCGAAGCTTCTCAAAGCCGAGAAGAGAGAGCGCCGCGAAACGCCGCGCCTATCAGGCCGCAACATCGCGCTCATCTTCGAGAAGACATCGACGCGCACGCGCTGCGCGTTCGAAGTGGCCGCGTTCGACCAGGGCGCGCAGGTCACCTACCTCGGCCCTTCCGGCTCGCAGATCGGACACAAGGAGACGATGAAGGACACCGCGCGCGTGCTCGGCCGGATGTACGACGCCATCGAGTACCGCGGTTACGGACAGGACATCGTGGAAGAGCTGGCAGCGCACGCGGGCGTCCCGGTCTACAACGGCCTCACCGACGACTTCCATCCCACCCAGATGCTGGCCGACGTGCTGACCATGATCGAGCACTGCGACAAACCGATAGAAAAGATTTCGTTCTGTTATCTGGGTGACACGCGCAACAACGTTTCCAATTCGTTAATGGCGGGAGGCGCGATCTTGGGGATGGACGTGCGACTTGCCGGCCCGGTGGGCTATGGACCACCCGCGCAGTTACTCGAGCATTGCCGCTCGCTATCGCGCGCCTCCGGCGCGCGTATCACCGTCACCGAGGACGCGGGCGCCGCTGTTCGCGGCGCCGATTTTCTCTACACCGACGTGTGGGTCTCGATGGGCGAGCCCGAATCGAAGTGGGCCGAGCGCATCGATCTGATGAAGCCGTATCAAGTGAACCGCCGCTTGCTGGAGGCGACCGGCAACGCGCGCGTCAAGTTCCTGCACTGCCTGCCCGCGTTCCACAACCGCGACACCAAGGTGGGCGAATCGATCTACCAGCAACACGGTCTCGACGGGCTCGAAGTGACCGAAGATGTGTTCGAGTCGCCGGCCTCGATCGTGTTCGACCAGGCGGAAAACCGCTTGCACACGATCAAAGCGATCCTGGTCGCTACCCTCGGCGAGTAGCGATGGCGCGCCGTCGCATCGTGATCGCGCTGGGTGGGAACGCCCTCTTGAAGCGCGGCGAACCGATGACGGTCGCCAACCAGCGCGAGAACGTGCGCATCGCCGCGCGCGCGATCGCGCCCGTCACCGCCGACAACGACCTCGTCATTTCGCACGGCAACGGTCCGCAGGTGGGACTGCTCGCCCTGCAAGCGGCGGCGTCGGGACAACACACGCCGCTCGACGTGCTGGGCGCCGAGACCGAGGGCATGATCGGTTACATGATCGAGCAGGAGCTCGGCAACCTGGTTCCCTTCGAGCGACCCTTCGCGACCATGCTGACCATGGTCGAAGTCGAACCCAATGACCCCGCGTTCCAGAATCCGACCAAACCGATCGGACCGATGTACACGCGGGAGCAAGCGGCACTGCTATCGAAAGAGAAGGGCTGGACCGTCGCCGAAGACGGGGCCGGCTGGCGACGCGTGGTTCCCTCCCCGCTGCCCAAGCGCATCTTCGAGATGCGCCCCATCAAGTGGCTGCTCGAGCACAGCACGATCGTGATCTGCGCGGGCGGCGGCGGCATACCGACCATGTATCGCCCCGACGGAACTCTCGCCGGCGCCGAAGTCGTGATCGACAAGGATCGCGCGAGTGCCGTGCTCGCGCGAGAAGTGGGCGCGGACTTGTTCGTGATGGCCACCGACGTCCCGGGCGTGTACGCCGACTGGGGCACGTCCAAGCATCGCTTGCTGCGACGCACCACGCCGGCCGAGTTGCGCGCGCTGCGCTTCGCGTCCGGATCGATGGGCCCCAAGGTGGAAGCCGCCATCGCCTTCGTCGAAGAAACGGGCCGCCGCGCCGCCATCGGATCGCTCGAGGAGATCGAGCGCATCGTGGCGGGCGAAGCCGGCACCATCGTTGAACCCGAGTAGCGCGATGCAACTCTTCCGCATGTATTGGCAACGCGTCTTGAAACGCCCGGGCTCGGCGCTTCTGTGGATGGCACTCCCCTTCGTGTTCATGGTGATCTACTCGCTCGCGTTCGGGGGCAACGACGGCGGCATGCCCAAAGTCGGCATCGCGGTCGTCGACCAGGACAGCTCGATGGTATCGCGGCTGGTGAAAGGGACGCTCGCGCAGGGGCCGGTCGGCGAGATGATCACGCTCGCCGACGCACGCGACCTGGCCGAGGTCGAACGTCTCTTCCAAGAAGAGACCGCGTCGGCCGCGATCGTGGTGCCGGACGGCTTCGGCGATCGCTTGCTGCGATCGGAGCCGGATACGCTGCGCTTGTATCGCAATCCGCGTCACACCATCGGTCCCCAGATCGCCGAAGGAATCCTCGGCGGCATGGTGACGATCGGCAACGAGCTGCTAGGCCAGTTCTCCGCTCCGCTGCGAACGGCGCGCGACATGCTCGACCAATCGACCGCACCGTCCTCCGACGAGATCGCGAGCCTGTCGAACACCTTCTTCGCGGCCGGCCGGCGCATGCAGGGCCTGGCGGCCCTGCGCCAGATCGACGTGAAGGTGGTCGACGAGGAGGCCGACGAGGAAGCGGGATTCAGCATGGCGGCGCTCTTCTTCCCGGGCCTCATCATGTTCGGGCTCTTGTCGCTCTCGCTCCACCTGGAGCATCGCTTCATCCTGGATCGCAAGAACCACGTGACCGACCGCCTGGTGACCGCACCGATCGCACCCTGGCGCGTCGCGATCGAGCAGCGTCTGTTCTCGGTGTCGTTTCTCTACGTTATCGGCGTGGTGTCGCTGATGTTGGGTGCCGTGATCTGGCGCATCCCGCTGCGCGGGGTGGTTGCGTCGAACCTCATCGTCGTCGCGATGGTGCTCTTCATCGCGGGGTGGAACGGCATGCTGTACGCGCTCTCGCGCTCGCCGCGCGCCGCGTCGGCCATCGCGTCCACCGCGATGGTGTTCCTTTCCATTCTCGGCGGCGGCTTCTTCCCCGCCGAGTTCATGCCCGCGGGATTCCAAGCCATCGTCAAGTGGGTGCCGACCGGCATGGCCAACCTCGGACTCACCCGCGCGCTCACCGGCCGCGAACTGACCATCTCGCTGCCGGTTCTGTTCGCGATGGGTTTGTTCGTCTTGTCGGTTGCGACGCTGCTCTCGCGCAAGAGGATTCGCTGATGCGCTCCAACTCGTGGAACATCGCCAAGCTCGAGTTGACGCTCGCGCTCAAGGACCGCGAGGCGGTGGTGTGGTCGCTGATCGCGCCCATCGCGATGGCGGCGATCTTTGGAGCGATGTTCGGCGGCAACGAGCCGCCCGCTCCCACGCGCGTCACCATCGAGGCCGGCGCGAATCCCCCCGTCGTGAACGACGCGTTCAAGACGCTTCTCGAGCGACGCGGCCTCATCGTAGCGGACGGCGGCATTCGCGTGCAACTCCCCGACAGCCTCATCGATCG
>JAKEHA010000293.1 GCA_022615275.1 Candidatus Latescibacterota bacterium | reverse complement strand
TTCTCGCTGCGGATCCCGGCCAGCACGGTCTGTCTCTGCTTCTTCGAGTATTGGAGTTGTTGCGTCTCGCGCTCGCGCGCCTCGCGCAGCTCCCACACTTCCTGCAAGGACTCCGCGAGCTTCGCGGTCTCGATTTCGAGCGAGCGCTTGCTGTCCTTGAACTCGCCGATCAGGTTGGCATCCTGCGACGCGATCAGCTTCATGAATTGGTAGCGCGTGATGGCGTCGTCGATGCTCTGGGAACCGAGGAAGACTTCCCACGTGTACTGGGGATCGCGCTTGTACATTTGCCGCAGGCGCTTGCCGAGTGCCTCTTCTTGCTGTGACAGCACGATCTCGCGCCCGCCGATCTGGATTTTCAGATCGCCGATACGATTGTCGAGGTTGCTCTCCTGCTCGGTTAGCTTGCGCAGGTAGCGCCTGGAAAGGTCGATGTCCTTGTCGATGCCGGAGAGCTTCTTTAGAACCTGCTTCTCCTGCGAGCCCAGCTTCTGGTTCTGCGCGCGGTGCTCTTCGATCTCGCGGCGAATGCGATCCAGCTCGGCCTGCTTCTCGTCGACGTCGTCGGTCTGCGCGAACGCGACCACCGCGGTCAACGCGGCCGCGAGACCCACGGTTGCGAGAATGCTCCGGCGCGCGAACATCATTGCATCCGCAGGTAGCGCCGGAGCGCCATGAAGCTCCCGAGCGCGCCGATCAGCACGCACGTCAGCATGAAGACCAGGGTCTTCTCGACCGAGAAGAAGTTGATATCGGGGATGGTGCGGCGGCTGACTTCGGTGACGACGCGCAGCAACAGCAACGACAGCACCGCCGCCACACCGCCCTGGAACGCGCCCTCGATGATGAACGGCGCCACGATGAAGGGATTGGTCGCGCCGACGAGCTTCAAGATCTCGATGGTCTTGCGCCGGCTGATGACGGTCAGGCGCACCGCGTTGGCGATGATGAAGATGGCGGACATGATGACGATGAAGCCGACCACGATGTCGATGGTATAGATGCCGCGTACGATCGACGCGAACTTGTCGAGAAACTCCTTGCCGTAGCGAACCTCTTCGACGCCTCGCATCCGCCCGAAGCGCTCCGCGAGTTCGACCATGGCGTCGCGCGACTTGAACTCCGCCTTGGGTTCGATCCAGAACGAGTTGGGCAGCGGGTTGGCGCGCAGCGCGGAGAGCAGCTCCGCGTCCTCGCCCAGCTGGTCCTTGAAATCCGACAGCGCTTCTTCCTTGGACACGAACTCCACGCTCGAGACCTCGGGTGTAGCCAGGATCGAGCGGTACAATTCTTCGATGTGCGCTTGCCCCACCTGGTCGTCGAGATAGACGTAGATCTTCATCTCTTCTTGGGTCTCGCTCACGAGCTTCAAGAGGTTGTCGGTGGCGAGCAGGAACACCGCGAGCATGAGGAGCGAGAGGCTCATGATGATGACGGAGATCGACGTCAGCCCCTTGTGGCGCCGCACCGTGCGCAGCGCTTCGTCGACGATGTAGAGAATGCGGCGCATCATGGGCTACTCCGTCTTGGTCGGCGCCAGCGACGTGGTGCGCTGGCGCTTGATGGCGTCGTTGACGCGGCGCGCGCGGTCGCGCTCCATGCGCAGCGCGTCCAGGCGGTCGCTCAAGTTGCCGACCAGGCCCGTCGTGCGGTCTTCGTACACCTTGCCGTCGCGCAAATGAATGATGCGCTGGCCGAAGTTCTGCACGAACGAGTGGTCGTGGGTGGCCATCAGGACCGCGGTGCCGCCGGCGTTGATCTTGAACAGCAAGCGCAGCACGTCTTCGGCGGAATCCGGGTCGAGGTTGCCGGTGGGCTCATCGGCCAGGAGAATCGCGGGGTGATTGACGAGCGCGCGCGCGATGGCGACGCGCTGCTGCTCGCCGCCCGAGAGCGACTGCGGCTTCGCGTCCTTCTTGTGATAGAGCCCGATGTCGTTGAGCAAAGACGCCACGCGGCGCTTGATCGCGAACGACGCCGCGCCCGTGATGCGCATCCCGATCCCAATGTTCTCCGCCACCGTGCGGTCTTCGAGCAGCTTGTAGTCTTGGAAGACGATGCCGACGCGGCGCCGTAGATACGGAATGTCGCGCCGCTTCATTCGGGTAGAAACGAAGTTGCCGACCACGACTTGCCCGCTGGTCGGGTACTCGTCCATGTAGATCATGCGCAAGAGCGTGCTCTTCCCCGACCCGCTGGGACCCACGAGAAACACGAACTCGCCGTTTCCGATCGAAATGCTGATGTCGTCGAGCGCGTTCTGGCTCTCGTACGTCTTCGTCAGGTGATAGACGCCGATGACGCTGCGTTCGGCTTGAGCTTCGTTGCGTTCTTCCGTCATCGCGTGCGCCTCCCGGTCACGAACCATTCTGCCAGCGTGTACGCCTCGCGGAGAGACTCGAATTCCGCGATCCCCTTGCCCGCGATGTCGTACGCGGTGCCGTGATCGACCGAGGTGCGCGGGACCGGGAGTCCCACGGTGACGTTCACGCCGCGCCGTTGCGCGAGCATCTTGAAGGGGACCAAGCCTTGGTCGTGGTACATGGCGATGTAGGCGTGGAAGCGCCCTTTTCCCTTCGCCGCTTCGGGGGCCGATTGAAACATGGCGTCGGCCGGGTAGGGGCCGCTCGCGTCGATTCCCTCCGCACGGAGCAACTCCACCACCGGCGCAATCACATCGCGATCCTCGGTGCCCATCACACCGTGCTCGCCCGCGTGCGGGTTCAACCCTGCCACCGCGATCTTCGGCCGCGCAATCTTGAAGTCGCGCTTGAGTGCCTGGGCCGTAACCCGGATACACGTTGCCAGGGCGTTGGGTTTCAACTCGCCCGCGACCCGCGCAAGGGGCAGGTGCCGGGTGAACGGGACCACGCGCAGGCCGCCCCGGACCATCATCATTTGGCAGTCCGGTGCCATCAAGTAGTGGGCCAACATTTCCGTGTGCCCCGGATAGTCGAAGTGGGCCAGATTCAACGACTTCTTGGAAGCCGGAGGGGTGACGATGGCGGTCACTGACCGGTTTTTGGCCAGCTCGCAGGCGAGCCGGATGGCCGTCCCCGCGTGGAGCCCGCCCCCCTCGCTGTTGTCGCCAGTGGGGTATTCCGCGCGAAGTCCCGTGTCGAGGAGGATCACCCGCGCCGTGGCCGCGGCCGCTTGCGCCTCATCGAGTGACGAAACGACGGGCGGGGCGAAATGGTAGCGCCGCTTCCAGCGCGCGAACAGATCCGGCGCACCGATCACGACCGCCACCGAACGCGTGGGGCGAAAGCGCCCGAGCCACTTCGCGACGATCTCCGGCCCGATGCCCCCCGGTTCGCCCGAGGTCACGGCGATGAGCTTCAGTTTGGCCGCCACGGTGCGATCATCGGGCAATTCGCGCCGAAAGGCTAGCGAAGGATTGGCCCGATCGTCGCTTGGCGACGCCGCTAACCGCGTCTGGAATCCGTCCCCGCTACTCCGCGGTGTACGTCAAAGTTTTCTCCGCCAGCGTGGCGCCCGCATCGTCGACGACCGTCACCGTCCACGTGCCGACCATCGCCGGCCCGAGCGTCTTGATCGAGTAGCACCGCCAGCGATCCGCCCCCACCGAAATCGGCACCTCTCCCATTGCGTTGCCGTCGAGGCTCCACTTGTGCGTGACCGTCCTGCCGGCCATGCCGATCAGCTCCGTGAAGAAAGCCACCGTCTCGATGGGCGCGGCCAGCGTCGTCAGTTCGTCGATCGGCTCGCGCTCGGCCACCCCGGAGCAGAACTGCGCGCGCTTGACCTCGCCGCTCGTCGCGGCCGGTGGCGCGGACGTCGGCGCCGCCGTGGTCGTCGTATCGGTTTGAGCGAAGGCGGTCGTCGCAAACGCAATCAGAACCGCGATCGAAAGAATGGACTTCATAGCGTTACCTCCGCGTAGATGGTCGCGCAGGGCGTGCCGATCGGCAACTGAAATGTGGACTCTACCGCAAGAGCACCATCTTCTTCGTGGCCCGGAATGACCCCGCCGTCAAGCGATAGAAATAGACGCCACTGGCCACACGGTTGCCTCGATTGTCGGTCCCATCCCAAGGAACCCGATGGACGCCCGCCTCCCGTCGCTCGCGCACTACCGTCTTCACGTGGCTGCCGCGCACGTCGAAGATCGTAAGCTCGACATCCGAGGCGCTCGCCAGTGAGTACGCGATCGTCGTCGACGGGTTGAACGGATTCGGGTAGTTCTGGGCCAGCGAGAACTCGTAGCTCGCCGCATTTATGGTGCGCTCGAGGCGCAGGCCAGAGAATGCGAGCACCTTGTCACTCGACGACAGCAGTTCCGCATTCAGAAACGACAGGTCCTCATCACTCAAGGTCAAGGCTTCGTCGCCCTGAATGGCGAACTCCACCCTCCCAAGCTCGACGGACCCTCCGCTCGCATCTCCGGTGCCCATCACACCCAGGAATACTTGCTTCACGCCGTCTCTCGTGAGTTCGATACACGCCGTCCCATTCGCGTACGCCGCGCTCGGCGTCCAGCCCAAGTACTCGAGGTCGGGGTGTTCGCTGCGAAGGGCGACGACCATCGCCTTGAACGGCTCGACCCCTTCCAAGACCAAGCGGGCCCATAGGCGCCGCTCGCCGACGACCGGATTCGATTCCTCCAGCTCCAGTCGAAGCGTACCGTCCGCGGCCGGAAGCGTGCCGGATAGCAGGGACCCTCCACCCGATGTATGCGTGTAGTGAGTTCCGAAGTGACCGAAGTCGCCTAGGTTGACGGCCCCGTAGGGTGCGCGATGGTCCGCGCACTCCGAGTACGGCTTCGGCGGAGACGTATAGTGGCCACCGAACCACGCGAAGTCCCCAAGATTCACCGCACCGTCGCTCTCTTCGGCCCAATCCCAGTCGGGACTGCGTAGCACCGCGGGCACACTCTCGATTCCGATGCCGTTTAGCGTCACGAGTACGTCGCTCGACTGGCATCCACCAAACTTCCGCATCGTGAAAGTCGTGCGATACATCCCATTCACCAGGGTCGCATCCTCGTCGGCGGTCACCGGAGCGTACGAAACCGCGCCGCCGTCCGACGGCAGGACCAGGGCTAACGCCGAGGCCGGAATCGGACCCGCCACCTCGCTCGGATCGATCGCCACGGTGACCACGAGATGGTCGCCGTCTCCTTCGGGGCAACCGGAAGCGGGCAGCACGCTGTTTGGCGTCAGGGGATTCACGCCATCGTCCGTGAACGCTTCCACTTCGGCCGTGACGACCGACGTCTCGGTGCCGAAGACTTGAAAACGACACATTGGGTAGCCCGTGACGCGTCGATCAACCAGGACCACTTGCTCGGCGGGGCCGATGGCAATGGACTCCGGGTCAAGGAACTCGCCGTTCGTCGGCTTACCACTCCCGATCCAGAGTCGATCGAAGGTTCCGTCGCTCTTGAAGCGTTGTATGCGATGGTTCCCGGTGTCGCTGACATAGAGATCACCGCTTGGCCCTATGACGAGCCCGAGAACCTGGTTGAAGGTTCCAACATCAACGCCCAATTGCCCTATGACCCAGTCCAGTACGTAGGCTCCGTTCTGTAGAACGCCGCGCGCAACACGATCGTTCGAGGCGACATAGATCTCCTCGTTCGGACCCACTGCGAGTTCCCAAATGCTCCCACAGCTTCCGACGCAGCCCAGCTCGTAATCGCGATACCCGTCGAGCTGTGCTTGCGCACGTTCCCATTCCCATCCGCGCAGTATATATTCCCATTGGCGTCGACCGCGGCATGATATGGATTGAATCCGAGGTACACGAACGACTCGAGCCCAGAACTCGTGTACTTCCAGACTCCATCAGCAGACGTGTCGGGGATATAGCTCGTTCCATCCGCGCCGACCGCCAACGCACTCGGTTGCGTGGCGATGTCAAACGTCGCGATCGAGTCGCACGACGAGTTGAACTTCACAATCCGATCGCCAAACAACCCGGTGTTGTTCCACTCGGCCACGTATATGTTGCCGGACGCATCTACTCCCACATGGGCGTTGTTCGCACCTACCCGCGTCCTCGCGCAAACGAACTCGCCGTCCAGGCAACCAGGTGCTGCATCCAGTATGGCGTAGTCCGTTGATTCGGCTCCCTGCGAATCTGTAACCCTCAGCCCGAGGATCCAGTACTGCCCTGGGAAGTTGAGTTGAACCGCCGGAGTGGGCCCGGTCGCGTCATCGAACTGTCCATCTGCATCGAGGTCCCAAGCAAACGTGAGTGCTTCACCCAAATTCTCGTCAAGATCGTAGGAGCCCGAACCGTCGAGAAAAACGACCTGACCGTCGCACGCCTCGTATGAGTCACCTGCGTCGGCGTGAGGTGCATTGTTGATCGCCGGACCGCTTAGCACGGTTACTGGTACAGGGTCGACATGACCAGCGTTGCTAACGTTGAAGGTGGCGGAGCCAGGTAGCTTCGCGACGACAACGCCGTCGTCGGTGACGTTGAAATATGCTCCACTTGGTGCAAATGTCGTCCCAAGCCCGGCTCCCGCAATCTCCCGCTCCACACCGTCGCTGTATTCCGCAAACACACTCACCTGCGTGGAGGCGCCTGGTCCCGACAGCACGATGGTGGACGGTTCCACTCGGATCTCCTGTACCGTAGCGGGCGGCGACTTCGCCCCCGGATCGACGGTGAGCACGTACGGCAACGAGGTTGAAATCCGCCCCTCGTTGCCTTGCTCCCCAATCGCGATCATTTCGAACCGACCCGCATAGTCAATCGGAATCGTAATCTGCCTCCCGTTGGTATCCTGGAAGTCTTCAAGCTCCGCAATGACTACGCCGCCTGGATAGAACACGCCGACCGTATCGGCCGGTGCTCCGTCCACCCGAACACGAATAACCTTTCCTGGGAAGGTCGTCGTCGCCCCCGGCGGATCGAGCATCGTGATGGTAAGTCGCTGGGCCGCATAGTTCGGTAGCAGCTCGTAGGAGTCCTCGATGGACGCGGTGGCAATGGGACTCATCGTCAGGGCGGGTGCCGGTAATCCTGGCGCAAAGAAAGTCGGGTCGGTAGTCCGACGTGTCGCCCACGTGCTCGCGAGATCCGCTGCAAACGGACTGCTAGTTACCTCGGTGTGCACGCCATGCACGTAGTTCGTAATACGGGTAAAGTAGCTCGAACTCGCAAGCCCCCCTCGCTGACTCTGATCGTCGACAATGAGATCGCTCTGGTTCACTAGCAGCGTCCAGGACTCCGCAAGCTCTGTGAAGACCTTCATCCCGAGAAGGATGCCCGCAGCCGCAGAGAACTGGGCGACTCCGAGCTGAATATTGGGATGCTGTCCCCAAATGGACGACGCATCACCAACGTGCGCGTGCGTCGGGACCGTGAATTCAGGCAGGGACATCAATGTTTGGTTTCCGGGCCGCATGTCATCGAGAGCGTCATTCATTAG
>JAKEHA010000292.1 GCA_022615275.1 Candidatus Latescibacterota bacterium | reverse complement strand
TACCACGACGGCGCCGACGCGGGTGTGCGCAGGTAGTCGAGCGTGGCCGTGAAGCTGCCGCCGTGGTTGCGCGTGCTCTCGAGCGCCCATTGCACGGAGTCGGGCTGTTGCCGGGTAATGAAATCGTCGATGTAGTCGACGGCGGTCCATTGGTACGTGGCGATGGGGGGAAGCTCGGACGGTGTCAGCCCCAGCGCCTGGCGCGGCGTGTCGATGGTCACTTCGGGCGAGATCGTGCGCGCCGTGAAGGAACGGTACGCGGGCTCGCGTGAGCGGAGTCCTTCCTGGTCGACCGCCCGTATGAAGAACGTATGCGACCGCGTGAATACGGCCGTTTGTTGCCCGGCACCCGGGTCGGTGAGCGAATCGGCGGAGAACGTGAAGGTCGAGTCGTTGGCCACAACCGACTGCCAATCCGCGTCGACGGTATCCGCGGGGATGAACGACCCCTTGGGGTTGTCGGTGATCAAATACTCGTAGTGACTGATTTCGCCGTCGGGGTCCCAGCCACCCCAGAAGAGCTGCACGAAGTAGCTGCTGGTGGAGCCTTCGGGAGGCGCGGCTGCGATCCAGACCGTGGGAGGCTGATTGTCGGCCGCCGTGCCTTCGATCTCGTCGGATGCGCAAGCGGCGAAGAGAGCTGTGCACGCGAGAACGAGCGCGATGCTTTGCTTCATGAGACGGTGCCCTTCCGCACTTCGCGCCGTGCGGGACCGCACCCGTCGGTGCGGCCCCGCCTCTCGGCGCACACTAGATTGCTACGACTCGGTTACTTCAGAAGAACCATCTTCTTCGTCTGCGTGAAGTCGCTGGCAACCAAACGATAGAAATAGACGCCGCTCGACACGGACTGACCCGCGTCGTTGCGACCGTCCCAGGTTACCTGGTGCACTTCGCCCGCCGACCGCTCCTCGTTGAGGAGCGCGCGCACGAGCTTCCCGGAGACGTCGTACACGTTCAAACTCACCTTGGTGCGGTCACGCACGGTGAACTCGATGGACGTCGACGGGTTGAAGGGGTTCGGGTAGTTCTGGGACAGCGAATTGCGATGGGCAATCGGCCCCGCACCGACCGGCTCGTCGGGGGTGTTCTGGAGGAACAAGATCACATCGTACAGATGATGAACTCGGTCCATGATACCACCGTTGGCGCCGGGGCGGTCGTCGCGGATCAGGTCGTACGAGAAGCCCGCCATCATGACGCGAGCCGTCGCACTCGACGCGTTGGGCGTCGTCTGCGAGATGACCGCGCTGTAGGCCGGATTCCCGTTGTACCGCATCTGCGACACGGCCGTGCCCGTCGGGGCGAGTACGTCGAACTTGTTGATACCCAAGCATCCGCCGAACGTGATCAGCGTGTCGGGGCCGGACGCATGCGCGAACGCTCCGCCGACGACGCCGATACCCATCGGGTTGACGCCCAGCCCGACGTCCTTGTGGTCGGAGGTCACCAGGTTGAAGTTCAGGTAGACCGACCGCAAGTTGGTCGCCGAGGCCGAGCCCGAACTCGCCCACTCCTGCGCGATGCCGTCGCCGCTGATGTAGACGCCCGGTCCCAACGTCGAGTTGTTCAGGAACGAGAAGAGGAACGCCATGTCGTCGCCCTTGTCCGGCGCACCGGTGCCGTCACCGATGGTGCCGTCCTCGAGCTCCTCGGAGTTCCATATGATCTTCTTGTAGTAGGGCGTCACCTGCGCCAGCACGTCGACCACGCGCGCACCCGGACCGTTGCCCAGCACGGACGACGGAGCCCGGACGTCGTAGCGGTCGACGTTGTCGAGGATGCCCATCTGCGCGAACGCCTGGTCGAAGAACGGCTGCACGGCGCGGCCGTCGCCGTCGTCCACGTACAGGATGTCGTTGGCCGGGTCGTCGAGCGCCTTGTCGGGCAAGCACGTCACCTCCATCGGGTTCGCGTACGCAACGTTGATATCGGCCGTGGTCACGATCGCGCCCGAGGCGTCGAAATTGTCGAAGGCGTGGAAACCGCCGAAGAAATACGACGTCGCCCCGCCGACCGACACGCCTTCGAAGAAGTACTTGATCTCGTCACCGGGCGTGAAGAGATCGTCGTTGAAGTCGACGCAGTACACGTCCGGAACGATGGTCGTGTTGTTCTGCGTGCGCGCGTTGTCGAAGCGGATCTTCCACCACGTGTTCCCGTCCGGTCCTACGACCGAGCCGACCACCGGCCAGCGCGTCAGGTCGTCCGAAAGCGCGTTGCCCGACTTGCCCGGCTGGCCCTGGGGAAGGACGCACACGTAGGCGTAGATCGCGGGGCCGCCGAAGGTCGGATCGGTGTCGATTCCGGCCACCGGGTCGATTACCGTCGCGGAGGCCGTATCGCCCGGCAGGATGCTCGGGTTCGCCGAGGCCAGGATGTCCTGGGCCGCGTCGATGCGGACGGTTCCGGTGACGGTCCCGTCGCTCGCGAAGTTGTCCTGGAGCAGCTCCCAGCCGTTGATGGTCCACTGCGGACCGTCGACTTCGACGCGCTTGACGGTCAGGTTGTCCATCATCGGCGCATGGCTGTGGCACGCGCCGCTGCCGACGATGCCGCAGAACAGCCCGCACAGATCCTGCACGCCGAACGCGATCTGAATGTGGGTCGCGGCCGGATCGATGTAGGGCCCGATCGGGTTGACCTGCTGGAGCCAGTCGAGATCGTCGCCGTAGTTCCACGTGTTGTCGGAGAGCCACGCCTGCGGGCACCCGCCGACAATGGAGCGCACGGCCCACACGTACACGACCAGGTTGTCGAGCGGCAGGTCGCGATACACCGCGAACTGCATGGTCGCCTCGGAACCGGAGCCCGTCCACGCTATGAGCGGCGACCACACTTCGTTGGTCATGTACTGTCCGAGCGAGTTACCGAACGGCGTCGCCGTCACCGACGGGAATCCGCCGCAACTGTAGTTCGCCGTCGACCCGTTGAAGAAGGTCCACAGGCACGAGATGTCTCGCGCGCAGGGATCTTCCTGGAGCTGCGCGATACCCGGCAGGAGTCCGGCGTAGTTGCCGTAGCCGGGCAGATTCGCGCTCTGCCAGTGGCCGTCGACCGTCACGTTCGCACCCACGGCCTCCGCCTCGAAGGTCTGGTTGCTCACGGTGCCGGTGCCGTCTTGCACGACGAGGTTGTCGACGATGAACGCGCCGTCGGTATCCCACAAGCCGTCGGAATCCGACCACGCGGTGTCCGCGAGGAAGCGGAAGCGGAAACGCGTGCTGCCGGTGTGCTCGCCCGGTGTGAGCACGAACGACTCGGCGACCGCGGCCGACGAGCCGTCGTAGGCGCCCGCGCCGCCGTTGATGGTCCCGACTTGGGTCCACCCGCCGGAGCAGCCCGGGTCGTACTCCACGAACGTGAAGTCGAAGCCGGGCTCCGAGTCCCAGGATGCCAGGTAGGAAATCGTCGCGTTGCCGCTCAGGTTGAAGCAGTCCGAGCCGAGAATCTGATGCCACGCGTTACCGTATCCCGGCAGGGTCGCGTAGCCGCACAGAAACTGATCGGCGCCGTTCGCACGCGTACCGATCCAGAGGGACTGGGCTCCGGCCAGCGGGACGAGGAGCCCGTAGGATCCGCCGCCCAGACCCGCGAAGTTGTCGACGTGGACGTAGTCGCCGGTCTGTTGCGTCAGGTCCTGCGTGGTCCATCCTTGTGTGATGCAACTTGCACCGGTGTTCCACGTGTAGGACGCGAGTACGGTCGTATTCGCGGCCGCGCTGGTAAACCGCGCCGGTGCTTCGCCGGCCTCGATCGAGGCTGGCGCCTTCATCGCCGTCGGCTTATTCAACTGGAACGCCGGTTGGTTGGACGCCTTGCGCGCGTTGGCCGCGGAAACCACCCACGCGGACACACAACACGCTACAAGTGCGATCAAGACGAGTTTTTTCATGATCGTTTTACTCTCCCGATGTTGCTGAATGCAATCAACGGTTCTTTCGACGTACGTGCCGAAAGGCCGCCTGTTTCATTTACGGGAGCAGAGGCTCGAAATTACGAAACCGGTTTCCCGAGGCACAAAGAGATCACCTCCGGTGTCGCCATCGGAAAAGCTGGTACTGCATTGCCGTCGCTGTTCGCACGCGGCGAAGTGTCGGGTCGCCACGGCCACGACGGTTCGGTCGGCAAGGTGGTCGGCTAAAGGCACGACCGGTGGGAATCGTGCCGTTCGGAAGGGACTACGACTTGCGGGACGCCGCTCGAGAGCGACGTGTGCAACTCACAGCCCTTTGCCCCTGTTCCAACAACAAGTATTCGGTGAGTGCGCAGGAGTGTCAATTCCGAAGTTAGTTTTGCGCCGCGCGCGTGCAAGATTCTTGGAACGCATGTGTGTAGTCGTGCGAACGCGCGCAGCTGCGTGCACGTCACACGACAAACGCGCGTATGTCGTGGTACGGACATTGCAGCGCTTCCCTTGCCACCCGCGCGCTGGCCGGTTTGCAGCCACATGCGCGCGGCAACGCAACGAAAATGAGCAACCCTACGAAACCGAAGACCCCGGCCGCGGGAAGTGCCACCGCGTCGCGCGCCGACGACGACTTCGCGCCCACGCTGGTCCTGGACGCGCTGGCCGCGCGCGGCTTCCTCAACGAGGAGGATGTCGCCACCGCGCGCGCAGGCTTTGCCGCGCGCCGCGATGCACTGGTCCGCGCGCGCGGCGACGCCGCCTCGCCGTTCGTCTCGCCGCTCGAAGTGATCGCCGACTTCCGCTTTCCCAGCCGCAACCCCAAGCGCGAGTGGCTCGACGAGGAAGAACTGTGCCGCGCCTTCTCCGAGCACACCGGTATCCCCTTCTCGCGCATCGATCCCCTCAAGCTGGACGCGCGCGTGCTGGCCTCGATCGTCTCGAAGCCCTTCGCGCAAAAGCACCTGGTGGTGCCCATCAAGATGGACGGCCGGCGCCTGACGGTCGCGATGGCCAACCCGTTCGACAAGCGCGCCATCAACAACCTCGAGCACGCCACCGGCTACGCGGTGGAACCGGTCCTGGGCCTTCGTTTGGAGATTCTCAAGACCATCAACGAGATCTTCGCCTTCGAGCGCAGCCTGCAGAAGGCGGAGCGCCAGCGGTCGGCGGCGTTCGACCTCGGCAATCTCGAGCAATTGGTCGACATCGCGGACAGCGAGGCCGCCAACTCCGACCAGCACGTGGTGCGCGCGGTCGACCTGTTGATGCAGTACGCCTTCGATCAGCGCGCGAGCGACATCCATATCGAGCCCAAGCGAGAGCGTTCGATCGTGCGTCTGCGCATCGACGGCCGCCTGCACGACACGCACTCGATTCCGAAACAGGTGTATCCAGGTTTCGTGTCGCGCATCAAGATCATGGCCCGGCTCGACATCGCCGAGAAACGACGCCCCCAGGACGGCCGCATCAAGGTCGCTTATAAGGACAGCGAGGTGGAGCTGCGCGTCTCCACGGTGCCGGTGGCTTTCGGCGAAAAGGTGGTCATTCGTATCTTCGACCCGACCATCTTGCTGCAAGACATCCAGTCGCTCGGTTTCACCCCCGAGCAACGGGCCTCGTACGAGCGCCTGCTCAAGCGCCCGCACGGCATCATCCTCGTCACCGGCCCCACCGGCAGCGGCAAGACGACCACGTTGTACTCCTCTCTCCAATGCCTGTCCTCCCCCGAGGTGAACATCATCACCATCGAGGATCCCATCGAGATGGTGCACGAGCCCTTCAATCAGATCGGCGTGCAGGAGTCGGTGGGGATCACGTTCGCGAACGCGCTGCGCAGCGTCCTGCGCCAGGATCCCGACATCATCATGGTGGGCGAGATCCGCGACGCGGAGACGGCGCAGTACGCCGTGCAGGCGGCGCTGACGGGACACCTGGTGTTTTCGACATTGCACACCAATACCGCCGTGGGTGCGATCACCCGTCTGGTCGACCTCGGCATCGAGCGCTTTCTCATCGCGTCGACGGTGATCGGTCTGGTGGCGCAGCGCCTGCTGCGGCTGGTGTGCCCCGGGTGCGCCGAGCCGACCGAGATCTCGGCCGAAACGCTGACGGCGATGGGACTGGCGGACGCGGACCTCGACCTCTCGCGCGTGCGCATCGGCACCGGCTGCGAGAAGTGCCGCAAGACGGGCTACTTTGGGCGCGCGGCCGCCAGACAAACCCCCCGAGCGCGGCCATGGCGTAGGCGTACGAGCCGGCTGTGCCCGTGCGAGCCGGGCGGTGTCAGCCCGGCCTACCCCCCTCCTGCGAGAATCATTCGTGCCCGCCTCGCTCCGCGATCAACCGCAT